>JAKSSH010000019.1 GCA_024403155.1 Clostridia bacterium
ACTCTGATTCTGGACACTACTGATCAGCTGGAAGCCAACCAGAAGGGCGGTATCGGTACTGACGATGGAGCAGCAACCAATCGCGAAGGAATATTCGCAGGTGGAGATGCTGTAACCGGAGCAGCAACAGTAATCAAAGCAATGGGCGCTGGTAAGGTTGCTGCAGCCTCAATTGATGAATTCCTGAAATAAACTGAATGAATTATTAGAAATCGGCATGGCAGAATAAAGCTGCCATGCCGGTTTTTATTAATCTGTACACATGATGACGCCTTGAATATTATGCAAAAATAGGTTAAAATTCTCATTGACGTGCTCCCGTGGTCAAATGGATATGACACATCCCTCCGAAGGATGTATTGGCGGTTCGATTCCGCCCGGGAGTGCCATTTTTTTTGAAAAACTGAAATTTATTTACTGAAAGAAGGCGACGATAATGAAAGAATTCATTTGGCGAAAATTCATAAAAGACTATGAAAATATTAAGAATCCTGAAGTACGGGGCAGTTACACAAAACTTACAGGAACCCTTGGCATCATTGTAAACAGTGTCCTTTGCGTGATAAAAATAATATTAGGATTGGCAATAAATTCAGTTGCAGTTGTGGCAGACGGTGCTCACGATATGGCGGATTCAATGGCTGCCTGCATTACGCTGGTTGGAGCCAGAATAGCCAGAAAACCTGCTGATAAGGATCACCCGTATGGACACGCCAGAGTGGAATATCTCTGTAGTCTTGTTGTATCTGCAATAGTGCTTATTGTAGGTTTTGAACTTATGAAAACATCAGTAAATAAATGCATTAACCCTGTAGAAACAGACTTCTCATGGATAATGGTATGCTTCATGCTGTTTGCGATTCTTCTGAAGGGTACATCTGCTATGTTTACTATTGCAACAGGAAGACACATTAATTCATTACCGGTTATAGCAGCTGGAACAGACAATAGAAATGATGTGATTTCCAGTGTAATTATTGTTATCGGTATGCTCGTTCATCACTTTGCGGGAATTGAGCTGGATGGATATATGGGATGCCTCGTTTCATTATTCATTCTCTACTCAGGTATCGAACTGATCAGGGAGACAATAAGCCCGCTTCTGGGAGAACCGACAGAAAGAGAAACTGTTGATGCTATGCATGAAATAATCATGCGCCATCCTGAAGTAATTGGTGTACATGATCTGGTTGTATATAACTACGGTCCAGGAAAGGAATTTGCTTCTTTCCATGCGGAAGTTGATTCCAGAGGAGACATTATGGAACTTCATGATGTAATTGATAATATTGAAAAAGAACTTTATGACGAACTGAAAATGACGGCAACATGTCATATGGATCCTGTTGAAGTTGATAATCCTATTCGTATAAAGATGCAGAGCATCATTCCTAATGTGATCAGGGATATTGAAGGAGTAGAAAGCTATCACGATCTGAGAGTTGTTCCGGGAAAAACGCATACAAATATTATTTTTGATGTTGTACTGGAACCGGGATGCAAAACCAGCAGAGATCTGATAAGAGATACACTGGCAGATGCAATAAAAAAAGAAAATGACAGCTATGAAACTGTCATTAATTTCGATAATTCGTATATTTAAGTTGTTTTTTCAACATGCCAGCGGATTATCTGGTCTTTGATTATATCTACAGATGCGTCAGCGGAGAATTCGAAATAATTCTCTTCCTGGCGCATATATTTTCTGTAATTTAAACGATGTGTATGAGGCGAGCATTGCCACCATTCATCAAAAGCTGAATAAAAGTATTTCGGATCGGAAAACCCGCATGCGAAAGAAATCTCATTATTTGACATAGTTGTTGTCAGCAGAAGACGCTCTGCTTTATAACAACGGATATCTTTTAACATGGAACTGAAATTCCCAAAGGGTGTATTACGCAGATATTGTGCAAGATAGTTTTTGCTTATATGTGTATGTTCTGCAACCTGAGAAGTTGTAATTTTGTATTTATAGTTTTCCAGACAATACAGGATCATGCGGTTGAATCGCTGGAACATTTCCGGGTTCATATAGTCATCCGGATTATCGTACGTATAGTAATTAAAATACCTGTAAAGGATGTACATAATTCTGCAGGCAGCATCAGAATCAATAGAAGGCTGTCCGCCGTTAAATTCTGAGAGAGCAAAGGTCAATAAAAGATCCTTCACATCTGACATTGCTCCCTGCTGGTAAGGAAAGCAGTGCTGTGATTCACATGCAAAAAGCATGTTTTTCAGAAGATACGGGGAGTACTGGAAGGCGTTAATATTAAGATCAGTAATGAGAACCTCATTTTCCATATCGGAATAGAGATAGTGAATATCTTCACAGTCTATTGAGAAAACCTCCCCTTCACATAAATGAGCTTTCTGCATTCCTGCAACAATATTTATTTCACCCTTAAGACAGAATACGATTTCAATGCTGTCCTCATGGTAATGAGGTGACAGTCTTTTTATATTAAGAAGGGATGAGTGGAATGGTTTTTCTGATTCAAAAAAAATATCACTCTGATGTACTTTCATTAAATTCTTAGTTTCCATAGTTTAATACTAATAAAAATGAAAGATGTTGTCAAATGAAAGATGTTGTCAAATTGTACTTATTTAATAGGAATATTGTAAAAAACGGCAATTTATTATGGAAAATAAGTGGGAGATAATTGAAACAGAGAGACGAACGAAAAAATGAAAATATTTACTAATGCAAAAATATATACTGAAGATCCAAAGAATCCATTGGCTGAAGCAATGGCAATAGAGGACAACAGAATTCTTTTTGTCGGAAGCGGAGAAACTGCTGCAAAATACATTAACAGCGGCGATGCTGAAGTTATGGATCTTGAAGGAAGAGTAATTATTCCCGGTCTTATAGACGGACATACACATCCGGAAACTGTTGCCGGAACCTTCTGGCATGTGACTATTCCATGGACTTATGATAAAGACGAACTCATAGGGCATCTGAAAAAAGTATCAAAACAATACCCGAAAGAAAAGGTGCCGTATTTGTATGTGGAAAATTACATGACAGAAGTGTTCGGCGATGCAGGTCCGAGAAAGGAACTCCTTGATAAAATAGTAAATGACAGACCTGCCAGGATTCAGGATTTTTCTGATCATGCATGCTGGTACAACTCCATTGCACTGGATATGTTAAAAGATGAAGACGGCGAGATAAGGGTCATGGGACCAATGGGATACTGCGATTTCAGGAAGGATGAAACGGGCGAATATACAGGACATGCCATCGAAGCGGCACCTGATTGTGATGAGAAAATATTTGAGGCAGTCAACTGGAATCCTTCTTCAGAATTCACAGAAGAAATGGTTGCACCGTTTCTGGATTCCTTGAAGGCAAGAGGAATAATGTGCCTTATGGACGGATTTACAGAAGGAGAGGAAGAACTTCGCATCTTCTGGGAAATGGATAAAGCCGGAAGGCTGGGAATGTTTTTTGAGGCTTCAGTTATTCTTGAAGATACGGAAGATATTGATAAGGTAATAGCTACTGTCCATGAGTGGCAGAGAAAATACAAGACAGAGCATATAAACTGCAATGTAGTGAAATTCTTTATGGATGGTGTAAATGATCATGGTGATTGTCTGAGCACAGAACCATTTCACAACGATCCGTCAGGAACAAATTACGGCTGCGCCAATGCAACGGAGGAAGAACTGAAAAAAGTGCTTCTGAAATTAAATAAGGAAGGCATTGATATTCACATTCACAGTGTGTGTGACGGTTCAATAAGAATGATATGCAATGCAGTTGAATCTGCTCAGCATGTTCTGAAGAGCAGCGGCGGATATGACAATGAGGATGAATGGAAAATAAAAGTGACAATGGCTCACTGTGAGCTTATTCATCCTGATGAGATTCCGAGAATCAGAGACCTGGGGATCTATATCGATTCAACACCTCACTGGTCGGGAGGATATTCAGATGAAGGAGTTCAGGAATATCTGGGATATGAACGCTGGTGCAGGATGTTCGATTTCTCAAAGGCTATTGCAGCAGGATGCAGAGTGGGATTTTCAAGTGATGTGTTCAATTACAATGAGGCGCGGCGTGCCGATCCGTTCCTGGGTATGCAGATCGCAATGACAAGAGTGGATCCCGATGTACCTCTTGATCCTGACAGGTATCCCGGAAGTGTTCATCCTCCTTATGACGGCAAACTGAGTGCTGAGCAGCTTCTGCACGGCTATACAGCTGTCAATGCGGAACGCATGAGGCTTGAAGACAGAATGGGAAGTATTGAAGAAGGTAAACTGGCAAATTTCATTATTATGGAAGATGACCTGTTTGCATACCCTGCGGAAACTATGGGTAATATAAAAATCAAATGTATCTATTTCGAAGGAAAAGAAAGCATCATAAATGAATTGAGGTGAAATGATGGGTAAAAAAGTATTAGTATTAGGCGTTGGAGCACAGGGCGGTGCAGCGGCAAGAAGACTGGATGCTGATCCAAATGTTGAATCAATAATCTGTGCAGATTATGATTTTGCGGCTGTAGAAGAGCTGGTTGCAGATCTTAAGAAAGCCAAAGGGGCTAAAGTCGACGCATTCAGTATTGACAGCATCGTAGAGGTGGCTCAGGGTGTAGATCTGATCCTCAATGCTCTGGCACTTACTTTTAATCCTAATGTTATGGAAGCTGCACTTATCGTGAAGGCAGACTATCAGGACTATAACGGAACAGACAAGTTATACGAACAGTGGGATGCATGTGAGCTGGCAAAGGATTATCCGATTCCTGAAGATCTTTCTCCTGAAACAAAAAGATGGATAAAGAGCTATTATTACATGTACAAGGTAATAGGACCAAGATTTGAGGAGATAGGAAAACTTGCACTGTTTGGAACAGGTTCAGCTCCGGGAACGATCTGCGTGGCAACGAGAGAAACTATGAAATACCTTGATTCCTGCGATACAATTTACAACATCGTGTGGGAAGGTGTTTCACCTAAAAGATTCCAGCCTTTCTGGTGGTCACCGGCTACAGCTCTTTCAGATATGAGTGATCCGGCTATTGCTTTTGAAAATGGCAGAATCATTGACACCGGAGCATTCTCTAGACCTATCCAGAGACAGTACGATTATATGGAGAAGGAAATCACCTTCAGAGAACACTGTCATGATGAACCAATGCAGTATGGATTTAATGCAGATGAATATTTCAAAGGCTGCAAAAACGCATATTTTAAATATGCCGGAGATGGTATGGACTTTGCCATGCCTCTGTTTAGAGCAGGACTTCTCAGTCATGAGGAAGAAGATTACAACGGAATGAAGATCGTTCCATTTGATCATACTCTGAGCCATCTTCCACCTGCGCCAAGATTCAAAGAAGAAATCAAGGAAATAATTGATGAAGGTCTGCTGATGGATTCAGGCTGTATGGTTATTGAATCCTATGGCAAGAAAGATGGCAAAGATGTTTGCGTAGAAGCTCACGTAAGTGCACCAGGTCTGGTAGAATCATTTGAACTGGCAGGTATTACAGCTGAAATGTATCTTACAGGACAGAGCGGATATCTGTTCTCAAAGATGTTCATAAATGACGATTTTAAAGGAAGAGCCGGACTGATCTCAACAGATATGCTTACATTTGAAGAATGCGATAAATTTATTGAATATGCTGCTGAACTGAATATCACTATTGATACAAAAGTCAGAGAGTTATAAGCTTATGCATGAGGAGGAGCTGTTGCAATTGCAGCAGCTTCTTTATTATGGGGCTTATATTTCTGGTCCATTCACATTACAATAGAAATGTTGAATTAATATAATGATGACGAGGACTTATGAAAGACGATATTTTTTACGGACAACTGACAGGAAAACGATACTTTAATTTTATATGGCCGTCTGTCCTTATGATGGTAGTGCTGTCACTGTATTATACAGTTGACTCCATATTTGTAGCCAACCTGGTGGGAGAAGAAGGGCTGGCTGCATTGAATATAGCATATCCCATACAGGGACTGGTATGGGGCTTCGCAGTAATGCTTGCAGCAGGATCAAGTGCACTCGTATCAATTGAAATGGGAAAGGGAAACAAGAAAGAGGCTGACGAGAAATTCACCTTTGTATGTGTATTCTCTGTTGTGCTTGGAATCCTTTTCATGATATTCGGGCTGATTTTTATGGATCAGATTGTTCATTTTCTAGGAGCTACCGAGACTCTTACCAAGGACTGTAATATCTTCTTAAGTGTATTTGTGTGGGGTTGTCCGGCAGCATTTCTGGGAGTATTATTTGAGTTTTTCATAAGAACAGATGGTAAGCCGTCATTTACAATACTGCTTTATGTTGCAGGGGGAGTGGTTCATCTGGGTCTTGATATCGCTTTTATGGGACCGATGCACATGGGTCTTGAGGGCGCCGCCCTGGCAAATGTTGCCGGGCTTGTGGCTACAGCTCTCATGGGTCTGATTTATTTTATTTTCTATGCAGTTCATCTGAATTTCAGAAAATTCCATATGGAATGGAAGTATATAGGACACAGCTTTGCGAACGGATCGCCTGAACTGATTAATGAAAGTGCAGCAGGAATAATGGTATTCTGTTATAATCTGGTTCTTGTCCGCCTTGCAGGTGAGACAGGCGTATCATCAGCTGCAATTGTTCTGCAGATTCACTATCTTTTCATGTCGGTCCATTTAGGTTATCAGGTGGGATCTATGCCGCTCATTAGCTACTATTACGGAGCCGGAAAAATAGAAATGATAAATCGCGTAATGTTGTATACGAAAAGATATATTCTGGCTACTTCAATAGGAATGGCAGGTATCTGTGCAGCAGCGGCACCTCTCATAGCGAAGGTCTATACAAGCGAAGGAACAGAGCTTTATGATATGAGTGTGTATGGCCTCAGAATTTTATCACTTTCACTTCTGGTCATAGGGATAAATGTATTCGTATCCGGGTTCTTCACATGCTTTGGCAATGGGCTGATTTCTTCTGTTATTGCACTTTCCAGAGGTCTGGTAATGCTCCTTATTGGATTGTTTGTTCTGTCACATTATTTTGGTATTACGGGAGCATGGCTGGCACTTCCTTTTGCTGACATAACTACTCTGGTCCTCAGCTTCGGAATGATGAAAAAATACAGCAGGAAATATAATTACAGGATCTTAGGCTGAAGAATAATGTTAATAAAACTATTTTAGATATATCAAAAAGTATATTTAAGGGAGAAAATGTATATGAATAAGATTGAAATCAGAACAATTCCCGCCCATATTGTTTACACGGCAGAATATGATCAGAATGGAATTGGAGATTTTTTTGATCCAGCGGAAGATAAAAATCTGCTGTATGATCTTCAGTATCTTATGGAAGATGAAAACCATGATGTCAAGGTACCTGATCTTGGAGATGATTACAATTACTTTGAGTATCCTCTGGGTGATAATGAAGACGGATCAAAACATATTATCTATCATGATATGGTAGATAAAAAGGGCAGAGACAATGCTGACGGAATATACAGATTTGAAGAAATGCCTGAAGTAAGAGCTGCTGTAATGGAATATATGGGATATTACGACACTCTTGATAAGGGATTTGAAATTCTCTACAAATGGATTGAGGAGAATGGATATGTCGTAGCAGGAAAATGCAGAATCAGCGCAATAAACGGTTCGTGGGATACAGAAAATCCTGATGAATACGTAAACGAACTACAGGTGCCGATCTGCAAGGCTTAAATATTATATTTGGGGGAAGACAATGTATATAAGCGTAATGTTCATAACGTATATGGCTGCAGCATTTATAGCGCTGCTGGGAATTGGCCTGATACTTCTGCTTATATCATCAAGAGATGAAAAAAGCGATAAAGCACAGTACAGAAGTGTTATGAGTTTTGCTTTTATAGTCTTTGCACAGTGTGGATTGTATTTCTTTTTTTATTTCAGGGACATGGTGATAGGCAATTATGTTGTTGTAATGCCTTTGCGAATAGCAGATTATGCAATATGCGGGGCTGTATATTATTTCTGGATCAGAGTAATAGATGCTCTTGGCGAACATAAAACAAAGAACAACAATATAATGGCAATAATGACAGGAGTATTTATGGGAGTTCCAGGCATTATTGCGACATCACTTTTCATGGATGAATATTACTGTTTTGAAAAAATAAGCGAAGGAAGAGCTTTTCTGGCAGTAGAGGCAGTGTGTGTCGGAATTACCATTATTGTAACATCCAAACTTACTCTTGATTTTGTCAGAAACTCAGTAAATCTGTTAAAAAAGATCTATATTCCAGTGGGTTCCATAGCGTTAATGATATGGAGCATTCAACAGATTTTTATTGACGGATCATTATATATGGGAGTTTACAAGTCTGCGTGGGTGACCGGAAATGTGGATACGACCGGTGCGGTTATGTTTGTTTGTGGTCTGGCTACCTTTATATATTTGTTCAGAGCAGATTTCAGTCCAAGATTCTACATGGGGAATGCAAAGGCTGAAGAAGGCAATAATCTGGAACTTACAGCTGAGCAGCACGGACTAACAGTAAGGGAACTCGAGGTCTTAAGACTTGTATATAAGGGAAAGAATAATCCTGAAATTGCTGATGAACTTTGCATATCCCGAAATACTGTTAAAAAACATATGCAGAGTATATATGAAAAAACCGGAACTGCAAGCAGAATGGAACTTGCTTATCTGATAAACATGAAAAATAATGAAAGAAGCTGAGAATTACAATAATTTGACAATATTACCCATATGGGTAATTGATACTTTCAATGACTTTTTGTATCTTGTGTATGTCAAAAGGGGTTTTGCGAGCTTAAAGTGAAAGGAGCTGAAAATGGAGCAAAACAAAAATGTTAACGGAAGCTATGGAGCAGTTGCAGGTATGCAGAAAGTAGAAATGAAACCTGTACAGGTTGCATTTATGCTTTATTGTCTGGTTGCTGCCGGGGCTTTCGGAATTGAGGACATGATACCGACAAGCGGTCCGGGACTTACAATCATTATCCTGATTGTTTTTGCTATAATATGGGCGCATCCGATTTCTCGCGTGTGTTCAGAACTTAGTGCACTTATTCCGGGTGAAGGGGGAATATATGCATGGGGTAAGGAAACCCTTGGCGAATTCTGGGGATTTTCTCTCAGCTGGTGGGGAACAGTTTCTATATATCTTGGAATATCAGCATATGTCGTTCTGATAACAGATTATGCTTCAACATTTATTCCGGGACTTACAGATCCGACCATCTGTTTAGTAACAAGACTTGGAATAATAGCATTATTCATGATTATTAATCTTATTGGCCTTAAGGAAGCAAGCATGGTAAACACAGTTCTGGCAGTTGCAATTCTTGTTGCTTTTGCTGTTGTCACAGTTGTAGGTTTTGCAAACTGGCATTACAGTCCTGTTACTCCTGTTGTACCTGAAGGTCAGTCAATAGTTGACAGTCTCGGCGGCAGTATAATGATCGTAATATGGATGTATTGCGGTTACGAGTGTGTTTCAAACATGGCAGGAGAACTGAAGAATCCGGAAGTTATTCCTAAGGGATTCAAACTGGTAATGCCTGTTATCGCTCTTTCATACATTCTTCCGACAGTTGCGGGTCTGGTTTCAGTAGGCCACTGGGAAGATTGGGGAACAGATGGACTGGGATACGGTGATGTTCTCGGACAGTGTCTCGGATACGGATGGGGCGTTGGATTCCTGGTAATAGCTATTCTTTCACAGGCAGCAATATATAATGCATATGTAGCTGAAGGATCAAGAGGATTTTTCGTAATGGCAGATGACCATCTGGCACCGAAATTCCTGGTAAAAACAAATAAAAAGGGATTGCCGGTTTTATCGATACTTCTGTTATCAGTTGTTACTGCAATTCTCTGTCAGTTCGATTTTTCAACAATACTGATTATGATGGGACCTCTGGCACTTATGGTTTATGTTATTCTAGGCATTTGCCTGCTAAAGGCAAGAAAAGAATTTCCGGTTGAAGATCGGGATTGCTGGTACATTAAAAATCCTGTGCTCGCAAAAGTGTTTGCAATTCTGCCGATGCCAATAGCAATAATAGCATTACTTGTAAATGGAACAGAATATTTCCTGCTTGGATTCTGCTCAATTGGATCAGCAGTTATTGCTTATGTCATAATCAAATGGGTATATGGCGGACTTTTCAAGGTTGATCCTGAAAAATTCCCTGTTAATCCAAAAACCAGACTGGCTCAGGGCGATCTGCAGAGATTCGGGGCATTCTTTATTGCATTCGGTCTTTATGCAATCGTAGGAACATTCTTCCTCCAGTGGTACGAAGGTTCATGGGGACCTGAATATTACCTTGATACATACGGAACAGGTCTTATAAGCAACTTCTGGCTTATGCTGAAGGTTGGACGTATCGGTGGTATCTGCGGAACAGTTCTCGGTATTATTCTACTAGCAATTGGAAAGAAAAAAGATCCGACTACCTGGAAAGGAACAGGTCAGTGGGGCAGATGGGCATCTGATAAATAATAATTACATGACCCGGCTGAATAGCCGGGTTTTCTTATGGGTAATAGTTATTGGAACAGGTGCTAAGATTCCGGGAGGAATCTGGACAGCAATAGGTATTATTTACCTGGCTGTTAAGACGAAGGGCTTCAAGGAACTGCCACCTGAAATGACATTTGACGAATAAAAGAACGAAGGCGATTATGTACGAGATAAAAATTCAAACAATTCCAGCCTGCGTGGCATATTCAGCTGAATATGGCGTGCCAGGTGTAGGAAGCTTCTTTAATCCGGAAACAGACGAGAACATTCTTTATAATCTGCAGTACGAAAGGTTATTACGATACCTTTGATAAGGGCTTTGCAATATTGTATAATTGGATAGATGCCAATGGGTACAAAATTGCAGGTAAGGCTAGAATTTCAGCTATTAATGGACCTTGGGATACAAAAAATCCCGATGACTATGTTAATGAACTGCAGGTACCTGTTATAAAAAAGTGATAAAGAATGGAGATGAAAATGTGGCAGTAGATAAAGTACTATTTAACGGCAAATTTTACACAGAAAATCCTGAAATGCCATGGGCAAGTGCTGTGGCTATTAGCGACAAGAAATTTGTTTATGTAGGAGATGATGAGGGCGCCAAGGCTCTGGCCAGTGCGGATACAGAAGTATTGGACATGGAAGGAAAGACTATCATTCCGGGACTTCTGGATGGTCACACACATCCTGCTATTGTATCAAAGACATTCTGGTATATGAGAGGATGCCTTCCTCAAACAAAAGAAGCTCTTCTGGAAGATATTGCGAAGATGGCAAAGGAATATCCTAAGGAAGAAAGACCTTATTTCTATTACGAAAGCTATTTCACAACAACCTTTGATGAAAAGGGACCGGACAGATGGTTCTTTGACCAGGTTATAAATGACAGACCTGCACGTATTCAGGACTTCGGCGATCACGCGTGCTGCTACAATACTAAAGCTTTGGAAATGCTTATGGATGAAAACGGCGTTCCACACAGCTACAGCCCAATAGGAGAACCTTCATTTGCTAAGAATGAGAAGGGTGAGTATACAGGCTGGGCTCACGAATCTGTATGCGAAGGCGATGTGGGTATACTTGAGGCTGTCAAGAAAGAAACCGGATGGGAACCAGCCCTTACAATGAATGACGAGATGTCCACACCGCTGTTTGATTACTTCAGACAGTACGGAATTATTGGAATGATGGACGGCCTCAGAGACTGGCAGAAAAAATATACTACAGAACATATTAGAATAAATACAGTGAAGTTCTTCGTAGACGGAACAAATGAAATGGGAGACTGTCTGTCAACAGAACCGTTCCATAATGACCCGTCAGGAACAAACTGCGGTGAAGCCTTTGCTACATTTGAGGAAATGAGAGACAGCATGGTAAGGCTCAATGAAGAAAGAATCGACTTCCATGTTCACACTATCTGTGATGGAGCTTTCAGACTTATGTGTGATGCAGTAGAGGCAGCTCAGAAAATCTGTGGCGATGACTGGTGCATAAAGGTTACCCTGTGCCACTGCGAAATCATTCATCCGGATGATGTTCCTAGAGTTAAGGAACTGGGGATCTACATTGACTACTCATGTCATTGGGCCGGCGGCTATTTCGGCGAAGGTGCAGTTCCATTCCTGGGACAGAAACGTTGGGAAACAATGCACGACTATACTAAGGTTATTGCAGCAGGCGGTAAGGTTGGATTCTCCAGTGACGTATTCAGCTATCAGGAAGCGATGCGTGCAAATCCAATGATTGGTATGCAGGTTGCAATGACAAGAGTTGAGCCGTGGGAACAGGTTAGACTTGACCCGAACAAGTATCCGGGAAGCGTTAGACCTCCGGTAGATGCTAAGCTTACAATTGAGCAGCTTATTCACGGCTATACTGTAATCAATGCTGAAAGAATGAGACTGGATGACAAGCTGGGCTCAATTGAAGAAGGCAAACTGGCGAACCTGGTTGTTTTCAATGAAGATATATTTGACTTTGCACATAAAACACCAGAAAGATTCAGTGAAATAGATCCTTGGGGAACATTCTTTGAGGGAGAAGAAAGACACATCATATCTAAAATGAAAAAAGGACAGATAAAATGATTAGACGGGCTGAAGCTAAGGACCTGGAAAGAATAAACGAGCTGCTGTTTCAGGTACTTACAGTACATGCAGAGGGCAGACCGGACATATTCATTCCGGGCACAAAAAAATACACAGATGAGGAACTCCTGAAAATAATTACTGATGACAGTACACCGATTTTTGTGTATGAGGATCAGCAGGGTATTGTTCAGGGCTATGCCTTCTGTATATTTGAGGAGACAAAGGGCGTAATCAACATGCGTGACATGATGACAATGTACATTGATGACATATGTGTGGATGAGAAGGCAAGAGGTCAGCACATAGCCACTGAACTCTATGAATATGTTAAGACATTCGCCAAGGCATCCGGCTGTTACAGAATAACCCTTAATGTCTGGGAACTGAATGAGACAGCTGGTAAATTCTACGAGGCCATGGGCATGAAACCGCTGAAGACTACAATGGAAACAATCCTGTAGTTATTAATCGCCGAGGCATTTCGCTATATGCCATGTGGTAATAAAATCTTTGATTTTAACTGCAGCAGCACTATCCGAAAGGGTGGTGCTGCTTTTTCCTGCTTTTGCATCAGCAAACTGCTTGCTATAACGTTCCCTGTCTTCATTAGGGGTCATGTGCCACAGGGATTTGAAGGCACTATAGAAGTATTTGGGATCCGAAAAACCACACTCGAAGGAAATGTCGGAAATGGATTTTTCCGTTGTGAGAAGCAGAATTTCGGCATTGTAGCAGCGTATGTAGTTAACCATGTTGGAGAAACTTGAAAATACGGTTTTGCTGACGAACTGGGAGAAGTAGTTTCGGTTCATGTGCTCGCGGCTGGCAAGCTGGGAAACGGTAATCTTTTCCTTGTAGTTGTTAATGATATATTCAAGAACACGGGTAAATCTGTCGTACAGATCCTGGTTCATGTATTCATCCTGGTTCTCGTAGTTGAACCAGTTGAAATACTGCAAAAGCAGGTCTGCCAGATTTCTTACGGCTACGCTGCAGTCATTCTTTGACTTGTTGCCGGTAAGGTATATGTATGACAGACTGAGAATTATATCTTTAACTTTGTCCAAGGCCTGCTGCTGGTAAGGGTAGAAATGATTGCTCTCGCAGGCATAGTAAACATACTGAAGTTCATCCCATTCGGGAAGCATGGAAAGATCCAGATGAAACACAAGAGTCAGATTGTCTTTTGAACCGTTCAGGTAGTGAATATCCATGAAGTCGATAGAGTGAATCTGTCCGGTAGTAAGGGTATAATCCTGGTCAGCTGCTATGAGATGCAGGCTGCCCTCAAGACAGTAAACAAGCTCCAGCTCTGTGGAGTGTCTATGTGGATACTGCCTGCCGATCCTGCAGAGCTCTGCCTCAAAAGGCATGTTCTTACGATATTTTATTTTTGGCTCCTGAATTATCATGTTATTGTCGCTCCTTTGTGTTTATTATAGTCAAACTTTAGTAAATAAGTCAAATAACTGATAATAAACGGCTATAGTATAACAATGCAATATAGGGGATAATTTTCACATAAGAACCCGAAATATCAAAAAAGGAGATGAATTATATGGGTAAGAAAGTATTAGTATTGGGAACAGGCGCACAGGGAACAACTGTAGCAAAGAGACTGCAGCTGGAACCAAACGTAGAGAAGATTATTCTGGCTGATTATGATGAAGCAGCTGTAAAGGAACTGGCAACAGAACTGGATAAGGCAGAAGCATTCTTCTGCGACGCTTCCAAGAAGGAAAATATCATGCCTCTTATTGAGGGATGCTTCATGGTTGTAAACGCACTGCCACTGGCATTTGGTAAGAACGTTATCGATGCTGCTCTGGAAGCTAAGTGTCACTATCAGGACTTCGCAGCTCCTGAAGGATTTGAAGACACTTGGGAAAAGTGCATGTACAGACTTCTGGGAGACTACAATGAAAAGTTTAAGGAAGCAGGAATCCTGGGAATCATGGGAACAGGTTCAGCACCTGGAACAATGTGCGTAGTAGCAAGAGACACAATGAAGGACATCGACGAATGCGACACTATCTTTATGAACGTATATGAAGGTGTTGAAGCTAAGAGATTCCAGCCTTACTGGTGGTCACCTGTAACTGCACTGAACGACATGGACGACCTGCCTGTAGCATGGATCGATGGCCAGATGGTAAATACAAAGCCATTCTCACTTCCAATCGAAAGAACATATGACTATGTAGGATATCCTGTAAGATTCGTTGAGCACGCTCACGATGAACCTTTCTATGTTGGTCTCAGAGCAGATGATCTGTTCAAGGGCTGCAAGAACGCATACTTCAAGTATGGCGGAGTTGGTATCGAATTCGCAGAACCTCTGGCAAGAGCAGGACTGCTCAAGAGAGATCCGGTTGAACTGGACGGACAGATGGTAAACACTCACGAAATGATTCTGAAGTTCCTGCCACAGCCTCCTAAGTTCGCACACGAAATCCAGGAAATTCTCGACGAAGGTCTCGTATCAGATACAGGCGCATTCGTAGTTGAAGCTATGGGTAAGAAGGACGGCAAGCCGGTAAGAGTTGAATCACATCTGTTTGCACCTGGCATGGTTGAATCATTCGAAAAGTTCGGCGTATCCGGCGAACAGTACCT
>JAKSSH010000002.1 GCA_024403155.1 Clostridia bacterium
ATGTTATTCTTAAATTCTATACAAAATGCTGTTCCATGAATGTTACAGCGGAATCTCTTGCTACTTTAGCTAGAATTCTATGTAACGATGGTGTAGGTGAAGAATCATCAAAAAGATACATGACATCAAAAACCGCCAGAATAGTGAAGGCTTTGATGCTGACCTGCGGAATGTACGATGGGTCAGGAACATTCGCACTAAAGGTTGGAATTCCTTCAAAATCCGGTGTTGGCGGCGGACTCATGTCAGTGTCAGATAAGCGTGCCGGCATAGGCGTCTTTGGACCGGCTCTTGATGATAAAGGCAACAGCATTGTCGGGATAGAACTCCTTAAGAACATTTCAAACAAATTAACTCTGAATCTGTTCTATGATCCCGAATGGGATAAGGAGACCAGCGAAGAAACCTTCGCAAGGCAGATATTGGAGCATCAGTTCAATAATGAGAAATAATTTGATTAAATACTAAAAGCACTGTTGATAGCAGTGCTTTTTTGTTATATACTACATATTGAGTATATATGTAAAAAATCAGCAAGATTTCATCAATATTTTGGAGGAAAGGCAAATGGACATTAGCACACTTAAGAAAACAGCTGTGGATGTTCGCATCGGCATAGTTGAAGCACTTCACAATGCGGGTTCTGGTCATCCGGGAGGATCATTATCTTCAGCAGACATTGTAACAGCACTTTATTTTGACATTATGAATATTGATCCGTCCAAGCCGGATATGAAGGGTAGAGACAAGTGTATTTTCTCGAAGGGACATGCAGGCCCGGCTCAGCTTTCGGCTATGGGACTTAGGGGATACTTCCCTATGGAAGACTTCACCCAGACCCTCAGAAAGATGGGGTCAAAGTTCCAGGGGCATCCAAATATCAAGATTCCTGGAATTGAAATGTCAACAGGTTCTCTGGGACAGGGATTCAGTGTGGCAGGCGGAATGGCTATGGCTAATAAACTGGATAAGGATCCCGGCAAGGTGTTTGTTGTTCTGGGTGATGGTGAACTTCAGGAAGGTATAGTGTGGGAAGCTGCAATGTCCGCTGCTCACTATAATCTTGATAACCTTATCGCAATCGTTGACCATAACGGTCTTCAGATTGATGGCAAAAATGATGATGTTATGACGGTAAACCCTATTGCTGAGAAGTTTGAAAGCTTCGGCTGGAGAACTTCCGTTATTGATGGACACGACATGGAAGCAGTTCAGAAAGCTCTCAGCAGTGCAAAGGAATCATCTGAGAAACCGACTGCAATTATCTGTGAAACAGTAAAGGGTAAAGGCGTTTCATTTATGGAAGGACAGGCCGGCTGGCATGGCAAAGCTCCAAATGATGAACAGTATGAACAGGCAATAGAAGAACTTAAGGCAGCAAAAGCTGCTTTGGCGTAGGGAGGTGTCATCATGGCAGATAAAATTGCAACAAGACAGGCTTATGGTGAAGCTCTTGTGGAAATAGGTAAGACCAATAATAATCTGGTAGTTATGGATGCAGATCTTTCCGGTTCAACAAAAACAGGAATGTTTGCAAAGGAATTCCCTGAAAGATTCTTCAACATGGGTATTGCTGAACAGAATATGTATGGAGCAGCAACAGGTCTGGCAATGAGCGGTAAGGTTGTTTGTGCCAGCACGTTTGCAATGTTTGCAACAGGAAGAGCATTTGAAATTATCAGAAACTCAATCGGATATACAGGAGCAAACGTTAAAATCTGTGCATCCCATGCAGGAATTACTGTTGGAGAAGACGGGGCTAGCCATCAGACATTTGAAGATATTGCTCTCATGAGAACAATTCCCGGAATGACAGTTGTAAATCCTTCAGACGCTACAGCAACAAAGAAGCTGCTTAAGCAGATTGTGGAAATGGATGGTCCTTGTTATTTCAGGGTTGGCAGAGCTGCTGTTCCTGTGTTCTACGGAGAGGACGATGATATAGTTCTCGGCAAGGGAAATCTTATAAAAGACGGCAGCGATGTTACAGTAATAGCCACAGGAATCATGGTAAATGAAGCATATGAGGCTGCTAAAGTTCTTGAGGCTGAAGGCATCAGCGTTCGCTTAATAGATATTCACACAATTAAGCCAATAGACAGTGATATAATCATCAAAGCTGCAAAGGAAACAGGCGCAATTGTAACAGCAGAAGAACACAGTGTAATAGGTGGACTTGGTGATGCTGTTGCTCAGGTTGTTGTGAAAAATTCACCTTGCCCTATGGCAATGGTAGGTCAGCAGGACACCTTTGGAGAATCCGGAAAGCCTGATGAGTTAAGAAAGAAATATCATATGACAGCTGAGGATATTATTGAAGCTGTAAAAAATATAAAAAGGGAAAGGTAAAGGTATAGGGCATTGGATACTATTGTTTTTGACAATGTAACAAAACATTACAAGTCAAATATAGGCATTGATCATGTTTCTGTTACAATCAACGAGGGGGATTTCGTATTTCTGGTTGGTCCTAGCGGTGCGGGGAAATCCACATTTATTAAACTGATATTAAATGAGATAGATGCTGATTCAGGCAGTATTAAGATTCGCGGGCACGAAGTGGTTGGAATGTCAGCCAGAAAAGTTCCTGTATTAAGAAGAAACGTAGGTATAGTTTTCCAGGATTTCAGACTTCTGCCTAAGAAAACTGTATTCGAAAACGTTGCCTTTGCAATGGAAATAATACACAAACCGAAGAAGCAGATTCAGAAACATGTTCCACAGGTATTGACCATGATGGGAATTGCAGACAAGGCCGACAAGTATCCGGATGAACTGTCTGCAGGTGAACAGCAGCGTGTTGCCATAGCCAGAGCTATTGTGAACAAGCCAAAGGTTCTGATTGCAGATGAGCCTACAGGAAATCTGGACCCTGATACCGCATGGGAAATCATGCAGCTTCTCAATCAGATTAATCAGAGAGGAACCACAATTCTTATGGTTACACATGCTAAGGACATCGTAGATAAGATGGGTAAGCGTGTAATTGCCATTGAAAAAGGCAGAATTGTTAGAGATGAATACGGTGCATACGGATATCAGGAAGCCCTTGAAAAAGCTGAAATGACATTTGATACGGTTCAGCTTAGAAACAGAGATACATTTAAGGCAAGGTTCAGGAGAGGGGGCGACGAAGAGTAATGAAAACATTTTTTTATACTTTGAAACAGTCCTTTATCCAGTTTGGCAGAAATCTGAACATGTCCATAATTTCGATATTTGCCATAACCTGCATGCTCCTGATTCTCAGCCTGTTCTTTATTCTCGTAATAAATGTAAATACAGCTGCTGAAACAATTAAGGGCGACTACGATTCAATAGAAATATTCCTGTCAGATAAAACCACTCCGGAGCAGGCTCAGGAAATGGTGGATGACATGAAGACTCAGGAAGGCGTTTCAGATTCATTCTATAAGCCAAAAGAACAGGCCATGGCCGAGTTCAGAGAAAGATGGGGAAAGAATGGATATCTGCTGGACAGTCTTGAAGATAATCCTCTTCCTAACTCAGTTGTAATTGTAATCGGTGATCTGGAAAAGGCCGATGCTCTTGCAGAACATGCAGCCACATATGATGGAATCGAAGAAGTAAAGTATTACAAGAGCACAGTGGATAAACTTCTTGATGCAACAAAATTCGTTCAGATTGCCGCTATTGTAATAATGATATTCCTGATAATTGTTTCAATTGTTGTTGTTTCGAATACGATCAAGCTGACAGTGTTCAACAGAGCGGAAGAAATAAGTATCATGAAATATGTAGGCGCCACCAACTGGTTCATACGCGGGCCGTTCCTTGTTGAGGGTATTATTATTGGTGTCGTTTCAGCCGGCATATCACTTGGAATCACCCATTTGGTTTATAGCAAAATCGTTGACGTAATCGGGGATCAGGTTTACCAGATGCTTTCAATGCCGATGGTGCCTGTGGGATTCCTGACAGTAAATTTCGCATGGATATTCCTGGCACTTGGAATCAGCATCGGTTCGTGTGGAAGTATCATTTCAATGAGAAGATTCCTTGATGCATAAAGTATTGAGTAATTAGGAGATTAAATGAAAAACAAAAAGAAATTAGCGATTATATTAGCCTTTATGCTTGCTGTAAGCATGTGTTTCGATACCAGTGCTGTTTTTGCAACTAAATCCCTTGAACAGTTACAGAAGGAAATACAGCAAAAGCAGCAGGAGCTTGAGAAGGGTCAGAAGAAGGAAAAGGATCTTGCTTCACAGATTACAGGACTTGAACAGAAGGTCTGTGAACTTAATAATCAGATTGCAGTTTCTGAAAAGAAACTTGTCAAGCTGGAAAAGGAACTAAAAGTCGCAAAGGAGAAAGTTGACAAACAGAATAGCGAGCTTGGCGGAAGACTGAGAAACATGTACAAGAATGGCAGTGTTGGCTTTCTTGATGTTCTTATAAACTCAAGCAGTTTCTCCGAATTCCTAACAAACCTTGATCTTGTAGAGAAAATATACGCAAGTGACAAGGATGTTCTCGAAGACCTGCAGGACGCGCACGACAAGATAGAAAAGAAGAAGAAGGAAGTTGAAAAACTTCAGAGCGATCTGGAGTCCTCTAGAGCAACTGCCAAGACAGAAATGAGTAATGTTGAAGCAGCAAAGAAGAAGGTTGCGGCTGATAACGAAAAGAACCATGAAATGCTGGCAGAACTGGAGCAGGAAGCATATTCAGTTCAGGCTGAACTGCAGCGTGAATCCAGTAATGGTACAATCAGTAACAGCAGTACATCAACTTATTCAGGTGGAGTTTTCGCCTGGCCTGTACCATCATCATCAAGAATTTCCTCTGAATACGGATGGAGAATCTGTCCATTCCATGGAAAGGAATTTCATGGTGCTATTGATATAGCTGCAAGTTCAGGCAGTCCTATTGTTGCATCTGCATCTGGAACTGTTATTTCTGCCGGATGGAACGGCGGCTTTGGAAATTCCGTAAGAATCGACCACGGTGGCGGTATGGTTACAATGTACAATCACTGTTCATCTTTGGCCGTTTCTGTAGGGCAGAATGTATCAAGAGGACAGACTATAGCTTATGTTGGCTCCACAGGATCTTCAACAGGTCCACACCTTGACTATAGAGTGTTCAAGAATGGTTCAACAGTAAGTCCGCATAGCTATTTATAAACAAAAGAGAAACATAATGAGAAACTGCAGTGAAATTTTAAATGAAATATTAAACAAGAGAGGTATTACTTCAGAGGAGCAGATAGAAGAATTCCTTTCTGACAGACCACAACAAACATACGATCCATTCCTTCTTGACGGTATGCAGGAGGGAGTGGATTTATTGCTATCTGAAATAGACAAGGGAGGCAGGATTTGCATTTACGGGGACTACGATGCAGATGGTGTTACTTCCATATGCATAATGTCTCATGGCATCGGACAGCTTACAGACAACTGGTTCTATTACATTCCATCAAGATTTGAAGAAGGTTACGGCCTTAACATAAAAGCATTGGACAAAATCAAGCATCAGGGAGCTACTATGCTGGTTACAGTTGACTGTGGATGCGTTTCCTACAACGAGGTTGAATATGCCAAATCCATAGGATTAAAGGTAATAGTAACAGACCATCACAACATTGAGGACACCATTGCTGACTGTATTGTAATTGATTCTAAAAAACCGGAAAAATATCTTGAAGGCAGGGAACCTTATCCCTTTAAAGATCTGGCTGGCTGCGGCGTGGCGTTTAAGTTTGTGCAGGCTCTTCAGAGAAAGACCGGTTTTGCAAAAGCAGCACTGAATGATTGCCTGGATATGGTTGCAATCGGTACTATAGGAGACATCGTTTCACTTCGGGATGAAAATCGAACTCTCACAAAGTACGGTATGGCAATAGCCAATACAGGAAGAAGGAAGGCTTTATCTTCTCTGGCAAAAGCAATTTCTCTTGAAAACATTACATCTGAGAATGTAGCATTTGGAATTGTTCCTCACATTAATGCAACAGGCAGGATGGATTCAGCAAGCGAAGCTGTGGAACTGTTTGTTTCCGATGATGATATGGTTATAGATGAGAAAATTCATAAGCTCATGTCCTGTAATAACGAAAGAAAGCGGATCCAGGAAAAGGCATATGAAAACTGTATTGACCTTGTTACAGGAGATGAAGACTTCATTGTACTGTATCTGCCTGATATGCATGAAGGCATTGCAGGGATAGTGGCTGGTAAACTTAAGGACAGGTATTTCAGACCTGTGATTATTGTTACACCTAGCGGAGATGGATTCCTTAAAGGTACAGGAAGAAGCATCCCAAGTATTGATATTTATGATGTGCTTAACAAAAACAGCAGTCTGTTTGTGAGATTCGGCGGACACAGAAGTGCATGCGGATTTCTGATGCCTGAAGAAAAGCTTGAACAGCTCAGAGAGGGTGTAGCAAGAGAAATCAAGGCACTAAAGTATTCCAATGAGAATTTGTTTGAGAAGAAAATTGAAACTGACACCAGCCTTGTTCCTGGCGAAGTCAGCGTTGAACTCGCGAAAGAGCTAACAAAGCTGGCACCTTTCGGAGAGGGCAATCCTAATCCAAGATTCCTCTTTAAAGACGTGATTATCAAGGGCCTTTCATACATGGGCGAAAACAGAACACACGCAAGGTTCAGTATATGTTCTGAAAATAATGGTACAAGGGATTATGCCAATTGCGTATTTTTCAGACGTGCACAGGAATATTCAAATATTCTTGAAAGTGGAAACAGGTTAAGTCTTATAGGAACTGTTTCATATCAGGTCTGGAGAGGACAGGAAAGAGTTCAGGTAATCGTTGAGGAGATTTTATGATTAATATTACAAAAACAAGATTCATATTGTATCTTGCGGGGGCATTCATGGTAGGTGCACTGATTTTCGGTGGCGCCGGAGCACTTATGCTGAGTTCAAATTCTTCTGTAATATACGGAAATGACGAACTGGCGGAAATACAGAAGAACATTGATGAGTATTTTCTGTTCGATTACCAGAAGAAAGATCTGATGGATGGTATGTATAAAGGTTATGTAAGTGCACTGGATGATCCTTATTCCAGCTACATGAACGAAAAGGAACTCCAGTCTTACATTGTAACCAGCAGCGGTGATTATTTCGGAGTTGGTATTGATTTTATCGTTTCTAAGGGAAAATACCTCATTATTGGAGTTACTAAAAACTCACCGGCAGAGGAAGCAGGCGTAGAAGAGGGGGATTACATCCTTGCGGTTGACGGAGTGAAATATGAGGACAAGGATGTAATGGCATCAAAAATCAGAGGTGAGGAAGGAACCGAGGTTACTATTAAAATTCTTCACAACAAGCAAAAAAAAGATATAACCATGACACGCAGAGAAATCAAGAAGGAAAGTGTTTCATACAAGATGCTTGATGAAGACATGGCATATATTGAAATAAATTCATTTATAAATAATACTTCTTCAGATTTCGAAAAGGCTCTGAATGCTGTTTCCAGGAACGGCGCTAAATCACTGGTTCTTGACCTTCGAGATAATTATGGAGGTCTTGTTGATCAGAGCGTTGCCATTGCAGACCATTTCATTGACAAGGGCGTTGTATGTTATGTGAAGGATAAGAAGGGCAACACAGAAAAGTACGAAGCCAAAGAAGGCAAGACAAACCTGAAGACTGTTGTACTAATTAATGAAAACAGCGCCAGCTCATCAGAAATTCTGGCTGCTGCGCTCAAAGACAATGGATATGATATTGTTGGAACCAAATCCTTTGGCAAGGGCGTTATCCAGACAACTCTCACATTAAAGGACGGTTCAGCATTAAAGCTTACAGTTATGAAATTCCTATCACCGGATAAACATATAATACATAAAAAAGGTATTTTACCTGAGTATAAGGTTAAAGATAAGCCAAAGACCGAAGAAGATGAACAACTGGAGAAGGCAAAAGAACTTCTTAACTGATTTTTATTTAAAATAATGAATACACATTCACACTTTAAATTATGTTGACTTTAGAGTGTGAAAGTGATATGATTTCATTGTGAAAATTTCGGTGAAAGGAGAGCGTGTCATGGCTTATGAATCAAAATTTAAGAGGGAAGATATAGATGAGCTGTTTAAGGCAATACTTCTTCTCGAAGACGAAGAGGATTGTTACAGATTTTTTGAAGATATATGTACAATAAATGAAATTCATGCAATAGCACAGAGACTTCAGGTTGCCAAGTTACTTTCAGAAAACAAGACTTATAATGAAATTGAAAGCATTACTAAAGCTTCAACTGCTACAATCAGCAGAATTAACAAATGCCTTGTATATGGAGCAGATGGTTATCAGAGAATTCTTGCAAGATTAAAAGGACAGGAATAAACAAACTGCATGTATTCCATTTTTTATGTGATTATTCCGGCGGCTCTATTTTAGTGCCGCCTTTTAGCTGTATTTAAAGAAAAAGGAGATCAAATTCGTGAAGTTCAGGTTTTTAATCGAAAACAAAACAGACAATCCGGGAATAATAGCAGAGCACGGATTATCTGTATACATTGAAGCGCAGGGAAAGAAGATATTATTCGACGCAGGAGCAACAAATCTTTTTGCAGCTAATGCAGCCACAATGAAGGTAGATCTTTCTGCAGTTGATTTCGCCGTGATCAGTCATGGACATTATGATCATACCGGAGGATTTCCAATGTTTCATCAGATAAATCCTGAAGCGCCCATATACATTCATAGAAACGCCCTCAGAGTATCCTATGGATGCGAAGGTGGTGCTCTTGGTGAGGGTGGAATTCTGGACAAGGAACCATGTAGTATTGCATGGAAGGAAGAAGAACTGAAGGCTCTTTCTCCACAACTCATGTTTACAGATGGTCCGTTTAAAGTATCTGAGAATATAATAATTACTGGAACGGTTCCGGTTGGAGATGATTTCGTTCCAACAGAACATTTCTATTGCAGTGATGGCAAGGATCTTGTTGAAGATGACATGTCTCATGAACAGTGTCTGGTTATCAGAGAGCCTGAAGGACTATACATCTTTTCCGGATGTAGCCATAGAGGGGTTATTAATGCAATTAATGCAGGTAAGGCCATGTTTCCCGGAGAGAGAATTGCTGCTCTGGTTGCGGGCATGCACCTTTACAGTGCCTCTGTTGAGGACAGAAAGAGGGTTGTGGATGAAATAGCCGGCGAAAACATGGATACTGTAATGCCGGTACACTGCACAGGCATCAAGGCAATATGTGACCTGAAATCAAAGCTTGGAGACAAGTGCTTTGTGGCAACTGCCGGAGATGAATACCTCGTATAGGAGAAAAGATGAACGCAATCGAAAAGGCAGTTTCATATCTTAATATAAAATCCAGAACAAAAGCTCAGGTTGAGAAGTATCTTCGGGAGAAGAATTATGAGGAAGATGATATTAAACAGGCTATAAAGGAGCTTGAGGAATATCATTACCTTGATGATCTGGAGTATGCCCGTATGTACTTCGAACTGGGGTTTGAGAAGGGCCGTGGAACAGCCAGAATTCGCCGAGAGCTGGGTGAAAAGGGCGTAGACAGAGAAACGGTCGATAAAGCTTTCGAACTGCTTGAAAACGTTCCTGAACCCTATGACGTGGCATTTGATATAGGAAGAAAAACAATAGAGAATTTTGAAATTCCGGAGGATTATCAGCAGAAGCAGAAACTTCAGGCTAAGATAGTCCGAAAACTGGCAACAAGAGGATTTTCAGGAGATGTTGCGTATAAAGTTGCAAAGGAATTGGTTAAATGACAGATCAGTTTGAAAGAACAAAAAGAATAATAGGTAACCAGGGGCTGGACAGACTTAAAGCAGCCAATGTAATTATTTTTGGAGTTGGCGGTGTTGGCAGTTATGTATGCGAAGGACTTGCCAGAGCAGGTGTTGGAAGCCTTACTCTGATAGACAAGGATCAAGTAGATATTACAAACATCAACAGACAGATTCCGGCACTTCACAGTACAGTGGGAAAATCCAAGGTTAAGGTCATGGCTGATCGCATTATGGATATTAATCCGGATTGCAAGGTAGAAACCAGAGAAATATTTTACCTTCCTGATAACAGGGACAGTATTGATTTTGCATTATACGATTACGTTGTAGATGCGGTAGACACAGTAACGGCGAAAATCTGTATAATCGAAGAAGCAAAGTCGGCTAATGTGCCGGTAATTTCTTCAATGGGAACGGGGAACAAACTGGATGCCTGCAGCTTTATCATTACCGATATTGAGAAGACAAAAGTTTGTCCACTTGCAAAAGTAATGAGAAAGGAACTGCGAAACAGAAACATTTCAGATGTTAAGGTAATCTATTCTCAGGAGGAGCCAAAAGGACAGGGAGGAAGTATCAGTTTCGTGCCTTCAGTTGCCGGCCTTATGATAGCCGGAGAAGTTGTAAAAGACCTTATCGGTTGATATAATGAACTGAGAAATAATACATGGGAGATAGATAAAAAATGGATTACAGAACTGAATTACTAAAGATGATAGACAAATTCAACGTTGAATCCGTTGAAGAGTTCAAGGAAGCCGAAAACAAGATTGTTGCTGACTCCAAGTTCCGTCAGATAACAAAGAAAAAGGACTATGGCGCACATATCAGCAAACTGAGGAATGTCAAGAAAAAAGCTCAGAAGATTGACCCTAAATCCGTAAAAATCCCTGAAGATGACAAAGATGCAATTGAACTCAGAAAGATCTTTGAAAAGTGCCTTGTAATATTCAGCGGTGTCTGCGACAGTTACATTCAGCTGCAGACTGCTTTAAAGGAAAAAGCCGAAGGCTCAGATATGAAGTTTAGCGCTTACAAAGAGTTTAACAACAGGGTTAGATTTGCCAGATCTAACATGAATGAAAACATGCATGAACTGGATATTCTGTATTCTGATTTTGTTGAATTCCTTGAGGATGATAAGGATGAGGATTTCGGCGGAGTTGAGTACAAAACATATGATTCGTTCCTGTAGATAATGTGAGAGGGGTAAATATGAACAGTACATTAATGGGAATTATTTTTGCGGCGGTTGCGATTATAGTTATTCTTATAATCGCGATTGTTGTATTGAAGAAAAGCATAGCAAGACTTGAAGAGAATATTGCACAGAATCAGAAGAACACTGCAGATATTCAGAACATGAGCATTGCCAATCAGAATGAGAAACTTTCTGAACTAAACAGACAGATAACAGATACAATGACTCAGGTAAGCAAGAGCCTGGGTGAAATGCAGAACCTGAATTCCGGAGTTGATGATCTGAAAAGACTCATGACTAACGTTAAGACAAGAGGCGTTATGGGAGAACTTCAGCTGGGAGCAATTCTCGAGGAAATGCTTGCGCCTGGTCAGTACGATAAAAATGTACCTGTAAAAGGCGGCAGCGAGAGAGTTGAATTCGCAGTTAAATTTCCTGCTGAAGATGGCAGTTTCGTATATCTGCCAATAGACTCCAAGTTTCCCGGAGATGCTTATCTGAATCTGCTGGATGCATACGATACCGGTGATAAGGATATTATCAAAAGAGCTTCCGATGGTCTTAAAAATGCCATTACAAAGGCTGCCAGGGACATCAGAGATAAATATATCTATCCGCCACTTACAACGGACTATGGCATCATGTTTTTGCCTTTTGAGGGTCTTTATGCTGAGGTTCTCCGACTTAACATGGTGGAAACTCTCCAAAATCAGTACAAAATCAATATTGCCGGGCCTACAACAATGGCGGCAATGCTTAACAGCTTCCAGCTGGGATTCAAGTCACTTGCTTTGCAGCAGAGTTCAGGTGAAGTGTGGAATACTCTAGAAAAGGTAAAGACAGAATTCGGAAAGTTCAGCGATGTTCTTGACCGCACACAGAAAAAACTGGATCAGGCACAGAGTGAACTGGAAACTCTGGTGGGAACCAGAACAAGAAGCATACAGAAGGTGCTGGACAAGGTTTCGGTTCTTTCTGATGAAGATAATGAAAACGATGAGGAGATATTCCTGTGAGCATATTTGCAATAGGTGATCTGCACCTGTCAATGGCTCCTGAAACAGAGAAGCCAATGGATGTGTTCGGAGACAGATGGTTTAACCACGCTGAACGTATCCGTGAAAACTGGTGCAAAAACGTTGGTGAAAATGACACTGTCATAGTGGCAGGGGACATATCCTGGGGTCTTAAACTTGAAGAGGCCCGTTATGATCTGGACTGGGTGGATAAACTGCCCGGTCATAAAGTGCTGATTAAGGGAAATCATGATCTCTGGTGGGCAGGAATCAACAGATTAAATAAAATGTATGATTCAATTACATTTCTTCAGAATGATGCAATTAATATTGATGATGTATGGATTTGCGGCAGCAGAGGATGGGTCACACCTGATGATGAGGATTTCACGGAAGCTGATGAGAAGATTTATAATCGCGAGCTTCTAAGATTAAAGTCATCACTGGATTTGGTTCCTGCAGGAGAAGAGATTATTGGCATATTGCATTTTCCGCCTGTTTCTAATGCGAAGAATTTCTCCGGATTCATGCAGCTGTTTGAGGATTATGGTGTGAAAAAGGTTTATTACGGGCATCTGCACGGAGAAGATGCATTCAAAAAGGCATTACAGGGAGATTATCATGGTACTGAGTACAGATTGATATCTGCAGATTACCTGAACTGTTGCCCGTTACTTGTAAAGGAATAAGACAATGAGAGCAATTATTGTAGTAATGGATAGTCTGGGTGTTGGCCAGCTTCCTGATGCGTCAGCATACGGGGATGCAGGGGCTGATACACTGGGACATATTCTGGACAATTACAAACTGAATATTCCAAATTTGAGAAGTCTTGGATTTGGCAACATTGAAGATGCCGCCGGGGGAAGACTTTCTGTTGATGCACCTAAGGGAGTATATGGACGTCTGGCAGAGAAATCTGCCGGAAAGGACACAATTACAGGACATTGGGAAATTGCAGGAATTGAAACAAAAACCCCTTTCAAAACATATCATGATGGATTTCCTCAGGAACTTATGGATGAATTCGTGAAGGTTACCGGCAGGGGATATATTGGAAACTGTGTGGCATCAGGTACAGAAATCATTGAGAAACTTGGGGATGAGCACGAACGTACCGGCAAGGTAATAGTATATACATCTGCAGACAGTGTATTCCAGATTGCGGCTAATACTGATGTTGTTCCTCTTGAGGAACTTTATGATATCTGCGCAAAAGCAAGAAAGCTGCTTACTGGCAAGTATTCCTGCGGCAGAGTAATCGCCAGACCTTATGTTAAAGATGCAGATGGCAAGAGAACAAGAACTGCTGACAGACATGACTATGCAGTATCACCTCCGGAAAAAACCATGCTTGATTTAATCAGTGATGCAGGAATGGAGGTTTATGCCATCGGCAAGATTAATGATATTTTCAATGGTAGCGGAGTTACTGCATCAGTGCATACCGAAAGCAATGATGATGGCGTAACAAAAACAATTGAAGCCATTAACATGGATTTTGATGGCCTTATTTTTACTAATCTTGTGGATTTTGATTCCAAGTATGGACATAGAAGAGATGTTGCCGGTTATGGTAATGCCATTGATGAATACGACAGAAGACTTCCTGAAATTATCGATGCAATGAAAGACGATGACATTCTGTTCATTTGTTCAGATCATGGTAACGATCCTGTGCATACGGGATTTGATCATACAAGAGAGTATATTTTCTGTCTTGCTGCAGGAAACATGCTAAAGGAAAATGTAAATCTTGGCACCAGAAATTCATTCGCAGATATTGGTGCCACGGTTACAGATTTACTGACAAATGGCAGTAAAAAAACAGCCATTGGAGAAAGCTTTAAATCAGTTATCATGAAATAAGGAATGTTCTTAAATATACTTTAAGACAATTCCACGCTTTATTAACAAATATCAATACTAAAGCCCCTATAAAACGTTGAAATTTCAACGTTTTTTTCTTATAATTTATATATAGTTATTTGTGAAATTTAGGGGAATTTTATGAAAAAATCAATCGCAAGTATTATACTATCAATAATGCTGATAGTAACGTTCATTCCGCAGTTTTCATTTGCTGCAGAAGGAGACGAAATTTCCGGTGGAATCATTACTGGTTTTGCAGAAATGGAGACCACGGACTTTTACTATGAAGGAAATCCTGAAGAAGAGGAACTGACAGTAAACCTGCCTGAGACACTGGGTGTGTATCTGGATAACAGTTCAGAACTTACTCAGATAAGTGTTACATGGGAAGCTGTTGAAGACTATGATTCCACGGATTTCTATTTTTATTCAATGAAGCCTGTGTGGGGAAGCGAATATTCATTAAGTGATTCACTTAGCAGTATTCTGGATGTACCTTGGATAACAGTTTACAAACAGGAGCCTGAGAACACCGAAGTTGAGCCAATCCTTACAGAAGATGAGATAGAAGCTGTTTATACTGAAGAAGAGGGTCCGGTTGATCCTGAGAGTCTGAGCATTGAAGAGGCTGCTGAAGATACAGCAGATGCAGTTAAGGATTTCTTCTTTGATGAAGCATATGCAGCAGATACAGCTAATACTACAGCAATTTATAATTATCTGACAAAGACAATGGGACTGAACACAGCAGCAGCCTGCGGAGTAATGACTAATCTTAACGCTGAAAGTGCAATGAGCCCAATCAATCTTCAGAATACATATAACAGTTCTTTAGGCCTTTCTGACCAGGAATACACAAATCGTGTAAATGCAGGAAAGGGTGCATACAAGACAAAGGGAGGCACTTCAAAGAACTTTAAATCTGACTCTGCCGGTTATGGACTTTGTCAGTGGACTTCATCCGGAAGAAAGTCTAATCTTCTGAATTCTGCCATTAGCAGTGGAAACTCAATTGGTGATATTAACATGCAGCTTGCATTTCTGGATTCAGAACTTAAGAGCAGTTACCCACAGGTATATACAACACTTAAGGGCGTTCCTAATACAGCTGCAGGCGCTTATATTGCTGCTGCAGAATTCTGCCTCAGCTTTGAAATACCTGCAAACACCGTTGCTACAGCAGCATCAAGAGGCAAGACATGCCTTTCAGGATACTGGGCAACATACAGCGGTTCAGCTGCAAGTGTAACAGGCACTTCATTCGTTTCACTTTGCGGCTATTCTTTCCCAACTGCCATCAAAAATGGTAAGGGTTTTGGTGTTAAGGGATACGCTGTTTCAAATTACAATATCAAATCTGTTACAGGGAAGATTGTTAACAGCAGCGGTAAAGCTGTTTATTCTAAAACAATCAGTACTAATACTTCAGCATACAAACTCAGTAATCTTGATGATTACATGAAATTCAGCAAGTTGAGTAATGGATCATACACATACGTTGTTTCAGCTACAGACTCACTTGGAGGTACGGCGTCAGCATCACATGCATTCAAGGTAAGTTCAAGCGGTTCATCTACCGGCACCTATGGTTTCGCTACAAAGGGTGCATCCTCAACAAATACAGGTGCATCAGCACCGGCGGCATCAGCTCCTGCAACAGCAGCAGTAGTTGCAAAGGCATACTCAGGTGCATTTCCTAAACTTCCTTCAAGAGGTTACTTCAAGAAGGGTGACAAGGGAACACAGGTAAAGAATCTTCAATATTTGCTTAAGTGGTGTGGAATTTCAATTACAACAGGAGGAAAGTACGGACCTGCAACAGTAAAGGCTGTTAAACAGCTGCAAAAAAAACTTGGTCTGAAGCAGGATGGAAAATTTGGAAAGAAGACCCTGGAAAAGGTAAAAAAGTTAAAGAAATAAACATCAAGTTATCCCCTAAATTGATAAGGCCCATGGAATCATCTCGAAAATCCATGGGTCTTATCTATTGATATTGTTTATAATCTACTTTAAGTTTTCAGGATTCAGTCCTTCAAGTTCAGGAAGAACGAAAATACCATCTTTTCTGATCAGAACATCGTCAAACCAGATTTCTCCGCCGCCGTATTCAGGTCTTTGAATCATTACCAGATCCCAGTGGTTGGCACTTTTGTTGCCATTAGGGGCATCTTCATAACACATTCCCGGAGTGAGATGGAATGAACCGGCTATCTTTTCATCGAACAGGGTATCCTTCATTGGATGCAGGATATACGGGTTAACACCTATGGCAAATTCACCAAAGTATCTGGCACCTTCGTCCACATCAAGAAGGTCGTTGATTTTCTTATCATCATTTGATGTTGCCTTAATGATTTTACCGTCCTTAACTTCAAATACGATGTTTTCATAAGTAAATCCCTGTTCCTCAGAAGGTGTGTTATACGAAATGATACCATTCATGGATTCTCTAACAGGAGCGGTATATACCTCGCCGTCAGGGATGTTTCTGAGGCCGTCGCATTTTACAGCACCAATTCCCTTGATTGAGAAAGTAAGGTCTGTTCCAGGTCCCTTGATCTGAACCTTATCTGTTCTATTCATCAGTTCAACCAGTGGAGTCATAGCTTCACTCATTTTTCTGTAGTCCAGGGTGCAGACATCAAAGTAGAAGTCTTCAAATGCTTCTAAACTGGTGTTTGCAAGCTGTGCCATTGAGTAGTTCGGATATCTTAGAACAACCCACTTTGTTTCGTTTACTCTGTAGTCAAGAGTAGGGCGTGAGAGCTTACTGTAAAGGTTTAACTTGTCTGAAGGCACATCTGCCAGTTCAGCCGTATTATTACCGGCTCTGATGGCGATATACGCCTGCATGCCTTTCATCTGTGCCAGATCACAGTCATCCTTGAATTTTATCTGATCTTCGGTACATTCAAGAAGTATCTCTCTTGTTATGGCTGCATCTCTGATTTCGCTGTAAGGAAGGCCGCCCCTAGCATATACGTTTTTTATAAGCTGGCGAGCCAGATTCTTGCAGCATTCGCCTTCGTAACTGATAAGTACTTTGTCTCCGGGCTGAATGTCACATGAATAATCAGTTAACAGATCAGCCAGTTCCTTGATTCTTGAGTCCATTTTATCCTCCGATTATATTTCTATAGTGATAATATCTGATAATTCCAGCAGGCCATAAAGGTCAATTCCGGTAATTTTGCCATCAATTTTAGTTACTTTCGTATGAAGAGTTCCGGCAGGTTCTGAGAATGTGAAATCATATTCACCGTCAGGCTTGTCATATACGACACCAAATGCAGCTGCAGTCGTGCCTGAAGCGCAGCTTCCTTCGAAATAGGTGGTATCAACATCTCTGACATACACAACTGGGGTAATATGTTCAGATGTTTTATCAAGGAACATTACACCGAAAGCTTCAAAACTCCCGCATTTGTTGTAAACATAATTCCGTATTCTGTCAAACTTCTCGGGAGTGGCTTCTATGTTCTTTAATATCAGGTGTGATATGCCATCCATGTCTATCATGAAGCATGTTCTCAGATCAGGATTTTCTTCAGTAAGTTCCAGTTCCTCTCCGGTAAATGGGATAACATTTACTGGTACCGGCATCTGTATCCTGGCTTCAAACAGCTCTTCATCAATGTGTGCGGTAAGAGGATAATCGCATCCGCTTACTTTCACCTGAAGCTTTTTCGTGCCATCAGGCTGTAATTCGCCGTCACCGCAGTGGCTTGCCCTGTAATATGCGAAGGCTCTGGATGCGTTTCCGCAGAATTCCAGGCCGCACATGTTCATTGAAGGCAGCTGGTCTGCTTTTGCATCATATGGCAGAAGAAATTCCACCTGTTCGCCTAGTACAGACTCCGAAGCAGGTTTGGTAAAGCGCACGCCGTATTCTTTGCCGAAGTCGATCTCGAGCAGCTTGTTGGCCACCTCCTGATAATCGCTGATTTCCGTCGGCGTAAGCACCATAATGGTTGTGTTTCCGGCCGGATTGGCCACAATTACGTCCAGTTTTCTAGTCATATTTCTATCTCCTTTGTCCTTCAATAATACCATATTTGATATTGATAAGCGACCTAAATTACGTTATACTTGAACACGTCGCAAAGGCAAGCACACTGCAAAGACATACACAACCTGGAAGCGTATCGAAGTGGTCATAACGAGCCGCACTCGAAATGCGGTTGTCCGCAAGGGCACGTGGGTTCGAATCCCACCGCTTCCGCCATCTCAAAGCCGTTGGAATTTCAGAATTCCAGCGGCTTATTTCTATATATATTTATGCCTTGAATATAAATACGCGAAGTGGTAGCATAAAAAAGAATTTTTATGGTAATTCAAGTAGGTCATGAAATAGAAAAAGGAGTTAAAATGCAGGAAAACAAAATGGGCACAATGCCGGTTGGAAGACTTATCATATCAATGTCATGGCCGGCAGTAATATCAATGCTGATTCAGGCCATGTACAACGTGGTTGACAGTTTTTTTGTGTCCAGATTAGGTGAGGATGCCTTAGCTGCAATTACATATATTTTCCCTGTTCAGATGGTTATGATTTCAGTTGCAATCGGAACCGGTATTGGCATTAATTCTCTTATTGCCAGAAGATTGGGTGCCAGAAGACTGGAAGAGGCAAATCTGGCTGCAAGTCACGGTTACAGATTGTCATTCTTTAACTGGGCATTTTTCTGTATAATGGGAATATTTGTGGCAGGACCACTTATGAGCATTATGTCAGATACACCATACATTGTTGAAGAAGGAAGCACGTATCTTTCAATTATCATGATTGGTTCACTTTTCATATTTGTTCAGTTGATTTCCGAGAAAATTCTGCAGGCAACTGGAAACATGATTTTTCCAATGCTCTGCAGTATGACAGGAGCAGCAACAAATATCATTTTTGACCCGCTTCTCATATTTGGACTTGGACCTTTCCCTGAAATGGGCGTTACAGGAGCTGCTGTTGCAACAGTATTCGGTCAGTTCCTGTCAATGTGTCTGGGACAGTATCTGCTGTTTGGAAAAAAACATCCTGTTAAAGTCAGACTTAAGGGATGGAAGTGGCAGTGGAACATCTGCAGAGAAATATATGCGGTTGGATTCCCATCAATTCTCATGCAATGCATCGGTTCAGTAATGCAGTTCGGAATGAACATGATTCTAAAATCATTTACGGAAACAGCAGTTGCCGTAATGGGCGTTTACGGAAGACTGCAGTCATTTGTTTTCATGCCGGTATTTGGCCTGAATCAGGGCGTACTCCCAATTCTGGGATTCAATTACGGAGCTCGTGACAAGAAGAGGCTGCTGGACACATACAAGAAAGGCTTTGCAATTGCCTTTACCATTATGGCCATTGGATTAATTGTTTTCCAGGTATTTCCGCATCAGCTTCTCAGCGTATTTAACGCTCAGGGAAGTCAGCAGATGTACGATATCGGAGTACCGGCTCTAAGAGCAATCAGCTGGTGCTTCCTGCCGGCATCCTACGGCATAATGACATCATCCGTATTCCAGGCAACCGGTCACGGATTCCTGAGCCTCTGGGGTTCACTGATCAGACAGCTGGTTGGAATACTGCCTATAGCATTCATATTTGCCAGTCTCTTCGGGCTGGGCATGGTATGGTATTCATTCCCGCTTGCAGAAGTATTTGGCATTACATATTCGATTATTGGTTTTGTATATCTTTACAAGAAGGACTTCAAACATCTGGGTGAGCGATGAAATCGACCATAAGCAAGAGAACATACAAGGCAATATACAGACTGCTGGATCGGGTAAGTCCCATAGAAGGTGACTGCGGTTGCCTTTGCGGTGCGGCATGCTGCACCTGCAACTATGAGCCCGAGGATCTGGAATTCACTGCCGACGGTGATGAAAATGCCGACAGCTATCTCGGATTGTATCTGTTTCCGGGTGAAGAGAAGGTATACCAGGATGCAAAAGCAGACCAGACGGATTGGATCGAATGGGGAAGTATTCTTGCTGAAGACTACGAGTTCCCTGAAAGCTGGGAAGGTCGTGTATATTTCATTCAGTGCAAGACTGCACCTGATTGTCCACGCCATATCAGACCCATACAATGCAGAACATTTCCACTTGCGCCGCATATTGGCGAAGATGGAATATTTCATGTTATAATTAACTGTGACGATTTGCCTTACGTGTGTCCTCTGATTGAGAACCACACCAGACTGGATGATCGATTTATCAGGGCCACTTATACGGCCTGGAAACACCTGCTCAGAGATCCGCAGATCTATGACCTTGTAGAAATGGACTCCATATACAGGATTGAAGATAAAAAGAAACTGATCATTCTGAAATAAGGAGAAAAAATGTTAAACGTATATGATGAATATAAGAAAAAGCTTAAAACACCTGATGAGGCCGTTAAGGCAGTAAAAGACGGCGACTGGGTAGACTATACTGTTACCAATTCATTCCCGCCACTGCTGGATGCTGCTCTTGCCAGAAGAAAAGACGAACTTAAAGATGTAAAAATAAGAGGAAACAACATTCTGGGACCAATTATGGTAGCAGAGTGTGATCCTGATAGAGACACATTTACATATAACAGCTGGCATATGTCAGCATACGAGAGAAAACTCTGTGACAAGGGCATGTGCAGTTACACACCGATGATTTTCAGAAATATCATTGAATACTACAGATATTTCTGTCATGTTGATGTGGCCATGATTTCTGTAACACCAATGGACAGACACGGATATTTCAATCTGTCATGTTCTATTGGCGTTGCCAAGGGAATTCTGGACAATTCAGACATGGTTATTCTTGAAGTTAACGAGAATCTTCCATGGGTTTCAGGCAGTCATGATGACTGTATTCATATCTCAGAAGTTGACATGGTTGTTGATGGTAAGCATGGTCCTATTGCACAGGTTCCTCTGGGAGAACCAACCGAAATAGATAAGAAGATTGCAGCCTATATCATGCCTTACATTACGGATGGCGCAAATCTGCAACTGGGCATCGGAGGCCTTCCAAACGTAATCGGATCACTTATTGCCGATTCAGATCTTAAAGACCTTGGAATGTACACGGAACTGGCATCAGATGCATATTATGAAATATTCAGGGCAGGAAAACTCACAAACAAGAATTCTTATATCAACAAGGGTAAGGGTGTGTCCGGCGTATTCATCGGAACTGATAATCTGTATAACTGGATTGATGAAAACCCTGGAATTCTGGGATATCCACTGGAGATTATAAATTCACCTGCTGTGCAGAGAAATGTTAAAAAGCTGATATCAATTAACAGCGGTATTTCTGCTGACCTTTACGGGCAGGTTTCATCGGAATCCGTTGGAACAAGACATATCTCAGGAACAGGCGGACAGCTTGACTTCCTTACGGGAGCGGCGCTTTCTGAAGGAGGTAGAGCATTCCTGTGCATGCCTTCAACAAGAAAGGATAAGGAAGGTAATGTTCACTCAAATATCAGACCGTACTTTTCACAGGGAGAAATAATCACTTCCCCTAGAAGTCAGTCCCATCTGTTCGCAACAGAATACGGTGCTATAAACATGGCAGGCAAATCCACATGGGAAAGGGCAGAAATGCTTATTTCAATAGCACATCCAGACTTCAGGGAGGATCTTATAAAGGCCGCTGAGGAACAGAAAATATGGAGAAGAAGCAATAAAAGATAAAAGAGCGTGAAATGAGCCATTTGACTTTGTCTGATGGTTCTTTTTTAATACATAATTTAGACTATTTTATGATTGCCATTTGATTGTTTCTAGAGTAAAATATGGTCTTGTATTAGAGAAAAAGGCAAATTATTTAACTTATATTTATATATAAGATAAGAAAGGACAAAAAGGATAGTATGAGATTAGGCATCGACGTGGGATCAACAACTGTAAAACTTGTTTTTCTCGATGACGATAACAGCATCATTTATGACAGATATGAAAGGCATATGTCCAATGCCTTTCTTAAGGTACAGGAATTAATCAAAGAGGCATATGAAGAGTTTGGTGCTCAGAAAATCCAGGCAGTTATTACAGGTTCTGGCGGTCTTAGCATAGCCAAGCTTATAGGTGTGCCTTTTGAGCAGGAGGTTATTTCATGCAGCAAGGCTGTGGAAACGCTTATTCCTGAAACAGATACAGCAATTGAACTTGGCGGTGAAGACGCCAAGATTACCTTCTATGGTCAGACCATCGAACAGAGAATGAACGGTACATGTGCCGGCGGTACGGGTGCTTTCATTGATCAGATGGCTGTGCTTCTCAACACTGATGCGGACGGACTAAATGAAGCATCTAAGAAGCATACACTGATCTATCCAATTGCTGCTCGCTGCGGAGTTTTTGCAAAAACTGATATTCAGCCACTTATTAACGACGGTGCAAAAATTGAAAACCTGGCAGCATCCATATTCCAGGCTGTAGTTGACCAGACAATTTCAGGTCTGGCCTGCGGACATCCTATCAGAGGTAAGGTTGCTTATCTTGGCGGTCCTCTGTCATTTCTTTCAGAACTGAGAGAACGATTCACTGAAACTCTTAAACTGGAGCCTGAAGATGTTATTTTCCCTGAAAACGGCAGGCTTTTTGTTGCTATGGGTGCAGCATTACTGGCAGGTGAAAAGGAAACAACCGATCTGGAAGAAATCATGAATAAGCTTGAAAATGCCGACCAGAGTGAGCTGTCAGATACAGCCAGAATAGATCCTTTGTTTCTGAATCAGGAAGATTATGATAAGTTTAAAGTCAGACATGATAAGGCTAAAGTAAGAAGAAAGCCGTTTGAAGAAGCAAAGGGCAGACTTTTCCTTGGAATAGATGCGGGTTCAACAACAACAAAATCGGTTGTAATGGATGATGATAAGAACGTTCTTTACACCTTCTACAGAAGCAATAGAGGTAAGCCTATTGCTCCAATTATTGAAATGATTAAGGACGTTTACGATAAGATGCCTGAAGGCTGTTACATTGGTGGTACAACAGTAACAGGATATGGCGAAAACCTTATCAAGGCAGCATTTAAGTGTGATGCCGGTGTTATAGAAACCATGGCTCACTACAAGGCTGCAGAAGAATTCCTGCCTGGTGTTGAATTTATTCTGGACATTGGCGGCCAGGACATGAAGTGCATGGAAATCAAGAATAACGCAATCTACAACATCATGCTTAATGAAGCATGTTCTTCAGGTTGCGGTTCATTTATAGAAACATATGCCAAGTCAGTTCAGATGGACGTGCCTGATTTTGCAAATGAAGCCTTATTCGCTGAGGGACCGGTAGACCTTGGTACCAGATGTACTGTATTCATGAACTCCAAGGTTAAGCAGGCTCAGAAGGAAGGTGCCACAATAGGTGACATTTCTGCAGGACTGTCATATTCAGTTATAAAGAATGCTCTCTACAAGGTTATCAAACTCAGAAATCCTGATGATGCAGGAGATAAAATCGTAGTTCAGGGAGGAACGTTCCTTAACGAGGCTGTATTGAGATCAATTGAAAGAATTCTGGGCAAGGAAGTTGTAAGACCTGATATTGCAGGACTTATGGGTGCCTTTGGTGCAGCTCTTATTGCAAAAGAAAATTATGCTGAAGGAACTGAATCCGGTCTGCTTAAGATGGATGAGCTTGAATCATTTGATGTTGAAACATCAACAACGAGATGCAAGGGCTGCGAAAACAACTGCCTACTTACAATAAATAAATTCGCAGACGGAACAAGACTCATTACCGGAAACAGATGTGAAAAGGGTGAAGGGAAGACTGAAAAAACAAATGATATCCCTAACCTTTATGAATACAAATATGACAGACTCTTTGATTACGTGCCACTGGAAGAGGATAAAGCTTATAGAGGAACTGTGGGAATTCCGCGTGTTCTGAACATGTATGAGAACTTCCCGTTCTGGTTCACGTTCTGGACAGAACTTGGATTCAGAGTTGTATTGTCTCCACAGTCCAGGAAGTCCATTTATGAAATGGGAATGGATACAATTTCTTCAGATACAGCATGCTATCCTGCAAAACTCGTTCACGGTCACGTAAAGTGGCTCATTGATAATGGACAGAAGTTTATTTTCTATCCAAGCATTAACTACGAACGTGTTGAGGATTTGAATCAGCCTAATCACTATAACTGTCCAATCGTTGCAACATATCCTGAAGTGATTGCAAACAACATGGACGAGGCTATCGATGAAAACGGCGTTGAATTCATGCATCCGTTCCTTCCTTATGACAATGATAAGCGTCTGGTCAGGGAACTGGCAAGGATTCTGGCACCAAAGGGTGTTTCGAAATCTGAAGTTGCAAAGGCAGTAAAGCTTGCAAGAAATGAAGATGAGAAATTTCATGAGGACATGAGACAGGCCGGCGAAGATGCTCTGAAGTTTGCTGAAGAGCATGGTCTCAAGTCAATTGTTCTGGCAGGAAGACCATATCACGTTGACCCTGAAATCAATCACGGAATGGATAAGATGATAAATTCATTCGGAATGATTGTACTTACAGAAGATTCAATTGCTCACAGGGGTTTCTTCGAAAGACCTATCAGAGTTCTGGATCAGTGGATGTACCACACAAGAATGTACAGGGCAGCTACATTTACTGGAACCCGTGACGATATAGAACTTATTCAGCTTAATTCATTTGGTTGCGGACTTGATGCTGTTACTACAGATGAAGTTGCAGAAATCTGCCACAAGAACAATAAGCTTTATACAGTTCTTAAGATTGATGAGGGATCAAATCTTGGCGCAGCAAGAATCAGAGTTAGATCTCTGGCTGCAGCAATGGCCGAAAGAGACAAGAATAATGTTAAGGCCCAGCCTGACAATTCACCATATGAACGTGCTTATTTCACCAAGGAAATGAGAAACGAAGGATATACAATCCTTATGCCGCAGATGTCACCAATTCACTGGAATCTTGTTGAAGCAATGATGCAGTCCTGCGGTTATAATGCGAAGCAGCTTCCACCTGTAAGCGTAAGTGCTGTTGATGAAGGTCTGAAGTATGTTAACAACGATGCATGCTATCCAACAATTGTTGCTCTGGGACAGACAATCGCGGCCCTTAAATCAGGTGAATATAACCTTGACAAGTGTGCAATATTTATGTCGCAGACAGGTGGCCAGTGCAGAGCATCAAACTATGTTTCACTTCTGCGTAAGGCACTGGTTGACATGGAAATGCCGCATATTCCAATCATTTCTGTTAACATGGCAGGTCTTGAGAAAAACCCTGGATTCAAACTTCTTGATTATAACCTTATCAAGAGAGGAATGATGGCAATTGCATACGGAGATCTTTTCATGAGAGTTCTTTATGCTACGCGTCCTTACGAGGTTGAACCGGGAAGTGCAAATGCTCTCTATGAAAAATGGAACAGGATTGCCATGAAAAACTGTCAGAACGGCAACTGGAGTGAATACAAAAAGAACTGCAAGGGCATATGCATGGACTTTGATGAACTGCCTTTGCGTGATATAAAGAAACCTAAGGTTGGTGTAGTAGGCGAAATACTTGTTAAATACCATCCGACAGCCAACAATGATATAGTTGGAGTAATTGAAGATGAAGGCGGAGAAGCTGTTGTGCTTGATCTTATGGACTTCCTGCTTTATGGCATGGAAAACAAAAAGTTTAATTACCACCACCTGTCAGGTTCATGGAGCCAGATGGCAGGTAACAACGCAGCAATCAAGATTCTGGAAATGATCAGAAAACCTACCAGAGTTGCACTTCGCGAATCAAAGAGATTTAATGAACCGGCTCACATTCATGATACAGCTATGGCTGCTTCACAGGTTATTTCACTTGGAAGCCAGTGCGGTGAAGGTTGGCTGCTTACAGGAGAAATGGTTGAACTTATAGAAAACGGCGTAGAAAATATTGCTTGCCTGCAGCCTTTCGCATGCCTGCCAAACCACGTAACAGGAAAGGGAATGATGAAGGCAATGAGAAGATTCAGCCCTCAGGCGAATATTGTTGCAATTGACTTTGACCCTGGCGCATCTCATGTTAATCAGCTGAACAGAATCAAGCTTATGATGACTACAGCTCACAAGAATCTCGCAGCAAAGAAATAATTAGATGACAACATGACAAAATACTGTTATGTTGTCATTTTTTAGTGTATAATACATTAAGTAATTACTAATAAAGATAGGAGGTGTCTTAATGGGAAGACACGGTACAATTGCAGGCAGAAAAGCAGCGCAGGACTCAAAACGTTCAGCTATGTTTACAAAGTATGCCAGACAGATTATTGTTGCAGCTAAAGCAGGTGGAGATCCTGAATATAATGCAACTCTGAGAGTAGCTATTGCAAAGGCTAAGGGCATTGGTATGCCTAACGATAACATCAAGAAAGCCATCAAGAAGGGCACTGGAGAGCTGGAAGGCGAAACTTACTCAGAACTGAGCTTTGAAGGCTATGGTGTTGGCGGTGTTGCTGTTATCGTTGAAGCGCTTACAGATAATACAAACAGAACAACAGCTTCTGTAAGATCAACATTTGATAAACACGGCGGAAACCTGGGAACTGCAGGCTGCGTAACTTACATGTTCAACAGAAAAGGCGTTCTCATTGTCGAAAAGACTGATGAAATCGATGAAGACGAACTGATGATGATTGCACTTGATGCAGGTGCAGAAGACATGGAAGTAAATGAAGACAGCTTCGTTATCTACACTGAACCATCAGCGTTCAATGAAGTTCACGGTGCACTTACTGAAGCCGGATATGAGTTCGTTGAAGCCGAAGTTGAGTATGTTCCTTCAATGGAAGCTGCTCCAAAGGATGAAAACGACCTTAAGAAGCTGAAGAAGATGATTGACATTCTGGAAGAAAACGATGACGTTCAGAAGGTTCATCATAACTGCAGCGTAGACCTTGAAGAAATCTAACAGGTCATTTATTAATTAATGCTTTTGAAATAATCCTGAAGTGTGCGTTGGGGGCAGTATAATTCAACCTACATCATCACATAGGGAGCCCGGGTCCAATCTGAATATGTCAGGCCTGCATTGACTGGAAGACAGAAAACAGAGGCAGGGCACCCACCTAACATTCGTTAGGGCGTGAATTATCTCCCTGACGGCATGTCGGGATTATTATTTTTATAGGAATCGTTATGACAGTATTATCACCGGCAGAAATCATGCAAAAGCAGTCTGACGCTTCAGTTGGCAAGGCTAATGGAGGCGTGCTTAAGCTGTTCATATTAGGTATACTTGCCGGTGCTTTCATTGCATTTGGTGCCTGCGGTTCAATGGTGGCATCATTTAATCTCACATCAGATCCTGCCACATTTGGAGTGGGTAAGGTTCTGATGGCTGCTGTATTCCCGGTTGGGCTGATGATGGTTGTAATGTGCGGTGCAGAACTGTTTACAGGAAACTGTCTCATGGTAATCGGCGCACTGGATAAAAAAATTCGCTGGGGACAGATCTGGAGAAACTGGGCCATCGTATATGCTGGAAACTTCGTTGGTTCATTCCTGATTGCTCTCTGTGCCAAGATTAGCGGCATGTGGGATTATGGCGGTGGACTTCTTGGAGCAATGACTGTTAAAACTGCCATAGGAAAATGCGGTCTGGATTTCATGCCTGCACTTGTTATGGGCATCTGCTGCAATGTGCTTGTCTGTCTTGCTGTATGGATGGCAACAGGTTCAGGAGAAACAATCGGAAAGATCTTTGCAATCTGGTTTTGCATTGGACTTTTCATTATCTGCGGATTCGAACACAGTGTGGCAAATATGTACTTCATTCCCGCCGGAATGATGGCCGCTTCAAACGATGCATATGTAAGTCTTTTAGGACTTGACACAAGCGGACTTAAGGTGTTTAATTTCGTTGTTAGAAATCTTCTTCCTGTAACTATAGGCAACATACTCGGGGGTTCACTATTTATAGGAGCCACCTACTGGTTGACATACAGGAAGTTGAAATAAAAACCGTGTCCTAACGGACACATTCTTTAACTAAATAAGGAGAAAAAAATGAAAGATCAGCTAACTGTTAGAGGTATGGTGATCGGCGCTATTGGAGTAATAATCATTACAACAAGCTCCATGTTTATTGCGTTGAAACTAAGCTCACTGCCGTGGCCAATTATTTTTGTAGCATTGTTATCAATGTTCTGCCTGAAAGCAATGGGCAAAACCAACCTGAAAGAAATTAATGTTACACAAACGGCCATGTCAGCCGGTGCGATGGTAGCAGGCGGACTTGCGTTCACAATTCCTGGTATCTGGATGTTGAATCCTGATGCGGAGGTGAACTGGGTTATGCTTCTTATCCTGACCCTGGGCGGTGTTGTGCTAGGTCTTATTTTTACGGCATTATCAAGGAACCACTTCATTGAACGTACAGACCATTCATTTCCTATGGGAGAAGCCTGTGCCGAAACCCTTGAAGCCGGAGATGAAGGCGGCGGCAAAGCAAAATTATTGTTTATAACAATGGGACTTGCTGCTGTTTTTACGTTTATAAGAGACTGGTTTGGAAAAATACCTGCAGTGCTTATTAATCATAAGATGACTGCATATGGCTCATTCTGTGGCGTGTACATATGTCCTATGCTTGTAGGTATAGGATACATGATTGGATTTGTTCCGATTTTTTTTTTTTTTGTCGGAACACTTATTGCGGATTTCGGTATTCTTTTTGGTGGAACAGAAATGGGCCTGTGGGATGTGGCTACAGCAGGGAATATCAAATCTTCACTTGGCATAGGCCTTATGGTAGGCACTGGAATAGGCATCATCTGCAAGAAGATTCTTCCTAAGGCTAAGCGGATATTCGGAAGCATGTTCTTCAAGTCATCAGCTGGTGATGCAATCGTTCCTATGAGATGGGCACCATTTGCTATGGTAATCCTGGCATTTGTATTTACACTGGTACTTCACATGGGAGTTGTTCCATCAATCATCACTATCATTGGTGTATGGGTTACTACAGGAATGGCTGCTGAATGTGTAGGCATGTCAGGTATCAATCCTATGGAAATCTTCGGAATCATTGTTCTGATTGCTGCAAAGGCATGCAGCACCATAGGCGGAACTGAAGCTTTCTTTGTTGCTGCTATTGTAGCAGTTGCCTGCGGACTCTGCGGAGACGTTATGAACGACTTCAAAGCAGGTCAGCTTCTTCATACAGATCCAAAGGCACAGTGGGTTGCTGAATGCATCGGCGGTCTTATTGGCGCATTTGTATCAGTTGGGGTACTGATGATTATTATCACAGCATACGGTGGAGAATGCTTCGGTGGTGAAATGTTCCCGGCAGCTCAGGCTGGTGCAGTATCAGCAATGGTAGGCGGAATTTCAAATATACCTGCATTCTTCATTGGAATGGGTGTGGCAATTCTGCTTTACTTCCTGAACTTCCCGGTAATGACACTGGGACTTGGTGTTTATCTGCCGTTTTACATGTCTGCAACTGCATTTGTTGGAGGGCTTATTCGCTTCATAGTAGATAAGTTCATACCTAAATTTGAAGAAAAAAACACAGGTACCATAATTGCTTCAGGACTTCTTGGCGGAGAGGGTATCACAGGTGTAATTGTTGCGTTAATCATTGCCGTGCAGGCTATAATATAGAGGTATATTATGAAGGAAATAAAAATTAATGAAATTGAGGGTTTTCGTATTGGACATGCAACGAATACTGAAGGTGGTACGGGATGTTCAGTAATTATATGTGAAGAAGGGGCATGCACAGGTCTTAGCGTTATGGGCGCAGCACCCGCTTCAAGAGAAACTGAACTTCTTAAGCCTTTAATGGACTGCAAGGCAGTTCATGCTGTAACTCTTACAGGAGGAAGCGCATACGGACTTGCAGCCGCAGATGGAGTTATTAAATATCTGGAAGAAAAGGAAATAGGATTCGATGTTGGAATGGGCGTTGTTCCGATTACACCTGCATCTGCAATTTTTGACCTTATTGTTGGAGATTTCAAAGCTAGACCCACAAAGGAAATGGGATACGCCGCATGCGTAGACTCTGAAAACAACAATCCCGGATGCGGAAACGTTGGCGTTGGAACCGGAGCTACAGTTGGTAAGTTCAAGGGCGCAGAGCAGTGTATGAAGACAGGTGTCGGAACATATGCTGTTCAGATTGGGGATTTGAAAATCGGTGCTATAGTTGCGGTAAATGCACTTGGAGATATCTTTGATGCTGATTCAGGCAAGCAGATTGCTGGAATGGTCAATAAAGATCATACGGCTTTTGAAAAATCCTGTGAAGCCATGTGGGACTCTGTTCAGCAGGATGTAAACGTATTTTCAGGCAATACAACCATTGGCTGCGTAATTACAAACGCAAATCTCAGAAAGGACCAGTGCTGCAAACTGGCCGAAATGACTCACGATGGATATGCCAGAGTAATAAAGCCTGTTCATACAACAGCAGATGGTGACTCTATTTATTTCATGGCCCACGGCGATGTTGAAGTATATCAGGATGCACTGGGAGATCTGTCAGCATATGTAATGGCCAAGGCAATTAACAAGGCTGTTATCAGTGCGGAAAGTGCTTATGGATTCAAGACAGCGGCAGACCTTGGTTTAGTATAATGGAGGTATAGGAATGTTTGGAAAGAAAGAGGGCAAATTACCTGATTTGAAGAAATTTGAAGATCTTTATTATGCAGCAGAAGATGCAAGAAAGAATGCATATGCTCCATATTCTGATTTCAGAGTAGGTGCAGCTCTTCTTGTTAAACCTAATGAAGATTCGGTTATTCCAATCAATAAAATCTACACAGGTGTTAATATTGAAAACGGTTCATATGGGGCCACACTATGTGCAGAAAGGGTTGCCTTTGCAAAGGCAATATCAGACGGTGTGCTACAGTACGACCTTGGTGAAAATCCATTTATTGCAATTGCGGTTTCAGCAGGAGACGAGGAAGCCCTGCCTTGCGGAATCTGCAGACAGTTCATGAGCGAGTTCGCACCTGAAATTGTTGTAATTACCAAGGCTGAAGGTGAGATCAGAATCAGAAATCTTAAGCAGCTTTTACCTGAAAGTTTCCAGCTTGAAAAAGAGGAAAAAACCGAAGAAACAGAATAATGAAAAGAATAGCTTTAATTGACGGAAACAGTTTAATTAACAGGGCATTCTATGCCATGAGGAACCCAATGATCACTAAGGATGGAACTTACACCCATGCGATCTTTGGGTTCATTAACATGCTTGATAAAATATTTAAGGATTATGAACCTGAGTACATGGCCATTGCTTTTGATATGAAGGCTCCAACCTTCAGACATGAGCAATATCATGACTACAAGGCAGGCAGAAAGAAAATGCCACCGGAACTTGCCATGCAGATCCCAATATTCAAGGACATTCTTGATGCCATGAAAATCACCAGAATTGAGCTTGAAGGATTTGAGGCCGATGACATTATTGGAACTATGGCCAGAAGGGGCGAAGAAGAGGGCCTTCAGCCTATAATTTTCACAGGGGATAAGGACCAGCTTCAGCTTGCAACAGACATTACGAAAATTGTATATACAAAACGCGGTGTTTCTGATTTTGATATTTTTGATCGTGACGCATTTACTGAAGCATACGGTTTCACGCCGCTTCAGTTCATCGATTTTAAGGGACTGGCAGGCGACTCTTCAGACAATATTCCGGGCATTCCGGGAGTTGGCGCCAAAACTGCGACAAAGCTTATACAGGAATATGGCAGCGTAGAAGAAATCATTGAAAATGTAGACAGTATTACTCCTGCAGGACTTCAGGCTAAAGTAAGAGACAATGCTCAGCAGGCAATGATGAGTAAGCGCCTGGCCACAATAACTACCCGTGTTCCACTTGATGTTAAAGTATCCCAGTGTACAGTGGAAGAGCCTGATTATGACAGGCTTATTGAAATATATAAAAGGCTTGAATTCAATAAATTCCTTTCAAAGCTTAAGGTTAAGGCTTCAGAATCAGGTCAGGAAATTGCTGTTGAAACAGAGCTTCCTGCAAAGGATCTTGTAAAGGTGGATTCATTCTCTATAACTATTGTTGATTCAGATGAACAGCTTAAAAATTTGAAGCTTGAAGGAGAGACTGTAGTTAAGGTATTCGGAAACAATAATCATGTGGATGTTCCCGAAATTGAAGGAATAGCCATGATAAATGGCAGTGATTATTTTTACTTCAATTATTCAAAGCTTGCAGGATTCAACAAATGGTTTAAAAAGCAAAATACCGGCTTTATCGGACACAACCTGAAGGAAAGCTATTATATGCTCATGTGCCATTCTGACAGAAAGGCATATGAAAGCTCATTTGATACTGCAATCGCACAGTATGTTCTGGATTCCGCCAGAAGCAGCTACAATATTGCAGCATTAAGCAACGAATACCTGCATGAATCCATTGAGGAAGAGAAGGATTTCATAGCTGCAAACAGTCAGATAGATATGTTCTCGGATAACAGTCATGCCTATACTGATTACGGCCTTTCATATTGCGTAACAATTATGAATCTGAAGGCACTTCAGGAGACTGAAATTAAGCGTCAGAACCTTGATAAGGTGCTGTATGAAGTGGAACTTCCACTGGTGGAAGTTATGGCCGCAATGGAAAAAGAGGGCTTCAGAGCAGACAAAAATTATCTGTACGAATTTGGCAAAACGCTCACTGAAGAAGTGAATCAACTGGCCGCGTCAATACATGAGATGGCAGGTGAGGAATTCAATATTAATTCACCATCTCAGCTGGGTGCAATTCTCTTTGAAAAGCTTGAACTGCAGCATGGCAAAAAGACAAAGAAGGGCTATTCTACAAACGCTGAGGTTCTTGATAAAATTAAGGGTGATCATCCGATTGTTCCTGCAATTTTAGAATACAGAACATTGAGTAAATTAAAGAGCACATATATAGATGGACTAATCCCACTTATAAATGCCGATGGCAGAATCCACGCCCATTTCCAGCAGACTGTAACTGCCACAGGCAGAATCAGCTGTACCGAGCCAAATCTGCAGAATATTCCTATAAGACAGGAACTTGGAAGAAGGCTTCGTAAAGCTTTTGTTCCGGAGGAAGGATGCAGCCTTGTAGGGGCAGACTACTCTCAGATTGA
>JAKSSH010000020.1 GCA_024403155.1 Clostridia bacterium
TCAGTATTATGATGCCAAGAATTCTGATGATGGCTTTGTAGTTTGTTACTTTTGTTTCCATTATATTATCTATTCAGATCTCCAGAATCCCGGAGTAAATATTACAAGTATTGTGTATATTTCAACTCTTCCTGCAATCATCAGGAAGCCCAGGAAGGTCTTGGTGAATGCGTGAAGGTCAGCAAAGCTTGTAGCCACATCTGTAGCTCCTGAACAAGGACCCACGTTCCCTACAAGTGAAATTGCCAGAGTGAAACTGTCTGTTAGGTTTACATGTTCCATGGAGAGCACCGCCGCTCCGATGAACACTGTAATCATGTACAGAAAAATTGTATTTGCAACTGCAGATACTGTATCGTTTGGAATATCCTTATGATTCAGGCGCAGGTTCTTGATTACATTGGAGTGCAGTCTTGTTCTGACCCCTCTAACCATAAGCTTGAATATAACCACGAATCTTACTACCTTATTACCGCTACTGGCAGACGATGAGCATCCGCCGATAACCATCAGCAGAATCAGTATCATCTGGCAGAAACCGGGCCATGCGGTATAGTCATCCGCCACGTATCCCGTGGTGGTTAATGTTGATACAACCTGGAATACGGAGTTTGCAGCCTCTCCCGTATGGGTCCAGCCGGTTTCGATGAAGTAAAGGCCCGCAAAAACGATTACTGAGGCCATAAGCAGAATAAGCATGTAGGCCTTGAATTCGGTATCTTCGGTGAAAGCCTTCAGCCTTCTCCTTGAGAAGGAATAGAACATGGTAAAGTTTGTTCCTGCAATCAGCATGAAAATAACGATGATTATTCTGAAGTAAACGCTGCTGAAGTGCATGATTCCGTCGTTATAGTTTGAGAAGCCTCCGGTACTTACAGTGCCCAGGGAATGAATAGTTGAATCAAACAGTCCCATTCCTCCAATACACAAAAGCAGGACTTCCATTAATGTAAGCAGAGTGTAGCCTAAGCATACACCAATCAGAACTCTTACAGTCTTTGGACTGATTACATCGAGCTTAACGCTAGGTTTGTCCGCTTCAGCAACGCTGGTTCCGTTTACACCCAGTGTCGGCATAAGGGCAACTGCAAAGACCAGAATGCCAAGACCGCCAAGCCATGATGTAATTGAACGCCATATCAGCAGGCCATGAGGCAGAATTTCAACATCATCAAATATTGTTGCGCCTGTTGTTGAAAAGCCTGAAGCAGCTTCGAAGAAGGCGTCAAAGGGGCTTTGAACTGCGCCGCAATAGATATAGGGAAAGGCGCCGAATATTGACGCAACCAGCCAGCAGGCAGCCAGAATCATAAAGCCGTCTCTAACTCTAAGATTTAACTTCCAGGCTCTTGAAAGCAGATACATTGCGAATCCTACAATAAGACCGCCCCAGATGGCATGGCCAAATCCTGCGGCGACACGGTATTCACCGTAATACATGCATACCAAAACAGGTGGCAACATAGCTATGCTAATTGCCACCAGAACCATGCCTGTTAATTTCGTTGTGGATACCAATGTGGTTTTCATGATCGTTTCGTTCTATCTGAAGAAACTGAATTTGCTTGAATCTTTAAGCAGTTTCTCAGTAGTGGTTATCTCGCTTAAGAGTGATAACAGAAGAAGTCTGTCATTCTCTTCAATTACTGTATTTCCGTTAGGAATGATTACCTGGTTTCCTCTGTGTATTGCAGCGATAAGAATGCTGTCCGGAAGATCCAGATTCATTAGAGGTACTCCGATAATATTCATGTGTGAAGTAGCATATACTTCCATGATTTCAGCCTGTCCCTGTATGAGCTGGGACGAGAGAACCTTCTTGTTTCCCTGTACCAGTCTCAGGATAATGCTTGTTACGATATCCAGAGGGTTCAGTGCCATGTCAACGCCCATGGCCGAAATAATTTCTGCATAGCTTGTACGGCTAACCTTGGCGATTACGTCTTCCACGCCATGTCTCTTGGCTGTGAGAGCCAGAAGAAGGTTATCTTCGTCAAATCCTGTGGCAGTTACAACTGCATCCATTGAGTCCAGGTTTTCTTCTTCCAGAAGCTGCAGATCTGTGGCATCTCCATTTAGGACCATGACGTCATCCAGGTGAGTTGAAAGGTAGTAGCAGCGCTGCTTGTCATATTCAACAATCTTTACGGATGCACCGAAGTCGGACAGCTTTTGCGCCAGATAGAAACCGGTCTTTCCGCCGCCCATAATCATTACCTTCTGCAGGTCTGTGTACACGCCTCTTTCGTGAACCTTCTTTGACAGTTCCTGAATAGCTTCCTTTTCGCCGACAACGTACAGGCAGTCATCCTCCTGGATTACATCTTCTCCGTGAGGGATGATAACCTTACCGTTTCTGGAGATGGCAACACACAGCATTCCGGGCAGAACTTCGCTGAACTGCGGAATGGGCAGGTCAACCAGTTTACTGATTTTGTCTGCATAGAATTCCAGCAGGGAAATCTTTCCGGTGGAATAGATTCCGTTGCTCAGTGTGTACTTTTCAACCAGATACTTGTAGATTTCGTTGGTGATTTCAAGGTCAGGGTTAATAATGTAGTCAACACCCATAAGATCCTTGATGAACTGTATCTGCTGCATGTGCTCAGGGTCTCTTACTCTGGCAATGACCTTCTTGCAGCCCAGCTTCTTTGCAAAGGCAGCAATAACCAGGTTGGTTTCATCGTTGTCTGTTGTTGTAATAAGGAAGTCGTATGAAGAGATGCTGATACTCTTCAGAGCCTTGATTTCCTTAGCGTTTGCAGTAACTGTAAGCACATCAACATGAGAACTTACTCTCTGCAGCAGGTTTTCATCTGTATCTATAATTGTTACGGCGTGATCTCCGCCAAGAAGTGCTTCGGCAACCTTCATTCCCAGTTTGCCTGCACCAACTATTGCAACTTTCATTTCTTGCTCCTTTTCTAGAATCAATGGCTATTATACTCCTATTTGTATGGAAATCAAGTTGATTGTGTGCAATTTAGCGTGTTACAATAACTTAATTACAAAAGGAGAGCAAATTTGTGGAAATTAAGCGTTTTATTGAGGGCATTTTAGAGGCGAACTGCTATATTATCCGGGATGCAAAGGCAGACTCGGACTGTTTTATTATCGATCCGGGATACAGCCCTAAAAAAATAATTAAATACATAAAGTCAGAAAACCTGAATCCTTTGGGAATAGTGCTTACACACCATCATTACGACCATAGCGGAGCCGCCGAAAAAGTGGCAAAGGAACTGGATCTTCAGATAATGATTCACAGCCAGGATGCAGATCAGTTTCCTGCTGCTGAGAGACTTCTTCAGGACGGAGACGTTTTAGCTCTTGGGAAGGACAAACTAGTTGTTTTTCACACTCCCGGGCATACTCGCGGAGGCATCTGTCTCTTCTCGAAACGTAGCAGCATATGCTTCACAGGGGACACTGTGTTCAATGTGGATCTGGGACGTACCGATCTGGAGGATGGAAGCGAAGAAGAAATGAAAGCCAGTATCAGAAATGTTGTGGACAAGTGGGGAAATGAAGTGACCATTTATCCGGGACATGGGGACCCGGCATCCATGAAGTATGTACGCAAGAATAATCAGGAATTTATAGACATAATGCAAGACATATAGGATATTCCGTCGAACGCTTGCGCTCTGTCCTCACGTAGCAGTTCTAACCTCTTTCTCACATGCAACAGGTTGCAGTTCGAAATAGCTAAGAACTGACGTTGCGGATGTCGACTTCATATCCTATAATGTCTTTATGAGTAAGAATACAAGTATGATAAAGTTAATCGCGCTGGATTTGGACGGGACCACGCTGAATAAAGATGGAAAACTGAGTGAAGGTAATCGCATGGCACTGCAGAAGGTGGCGGATAAAGGCGTTGCAATAGTAATTGCCACAGGCAGGCCATTCTGCGCTCTGCCACAGGAAATTACTGATTTTGCACCTGTAAGATACGTACTCACCTCCAACGGAGCCCGTATATTTGATTTGAAGGAAGGCAAATCCTTCTACGAAAACTGCCTGGAACCACACTCCGTTGAAGCGGCAGTGAGACTACTGGAGCCGACCAAATATGTGCTGGAAACTTTTGTGGAAGGCATAGCATACATAGAAGGCTGGTACTACAGACAGATTGAGGAAACAGGCAAGAGCTTCAGAGCTGTGGACTATATTCTGAACACCAGAAAGCCTCAGGACAATTTCTACCAGTTCATGCTGGACAATAAAAACGGCATTGAGAACATCAATGTAAACTTCGAAGATATCAGCGAGAAACCTGAGATGAAGCTTAAGCTGGAAGCTCTGCCGGATGTAACAATCACAAGCTCATTCGACCACAACCTTGAAATAGGGGGTGCCACAACCAGCAAGGCTGAGGCCCTCAGAAAGATGTGCAAACTTCTGGACATTGACCCATCAGAAATGATGGCGGCAGGGGACAGTCCTAACGACATGGCCATGCTTGAAGCGGCAGGACTTGCAATAGCTGTTGGAAACGCCAAGCCGGAGGTAAAGGCTATTGCTGATTATATCGCACCTGACCATGATAAGGACGGAGTGGCAGATGCCATATACAAATACGTACTGTAAATAATAATGAGTTTTGGGAACACACCTCGAAACTCATTTCTTTATATAAAAAGATGTTAATATATGGAAATTATGGTTGACATTACCATATATTTACAATACAATAAATAAAAAACAGGGGGGGGAAATATGGACAGAAGGGTACTGGGACAGATAGGAGAAAACACTGCAGCGGATGTGCTGAGAGCCAAGGGGTACAGGATTCTCAGACAGAATTACAGATGCAGTTACGGGGAAATAGATATAATCGCGGAGAGGGCCGGGGAGCTGAGCTTTGTAGAGGTGAAGACCAGACAGAACTTTAATTTCGGGCGACCCTGCGAAGCAATTACAGAAGAAAAGAAAAGACACATCAGGAAGTCTGCAAGGTGCTACCTGGATGAAATGAAACAGAAGGGATACCACCCCAGAAGGTATGACTTTCAGGTGGTGGAGATAGTGGTTCAGCAGATTGAGCACGCATTCTAGTTAAGCGTAAGGGGATAGGGAGTAGAGATGCTAACAAAAGTAAAGACTGCAATGCTGTCAGGGGTTGAAGGCTATCCGGTTACGGTGGAGACGGACCTTCACAGGGGTATGCCCGGTTTTCATATCGTTGGCCTTGCAGATACAACAATCAAGGAAGCCTGTCAGAGGATCAAGCCCGCTATTATGAATTGCGGATACATTTTTCCCAATGAGAAGGTTACGGTAAACCTGGTACCTGCCTCCAAGCCAAAAGAGGGCAGTCATTTTGACCTGCCTATAGCCATCGGAATTATGATGCTTGGAGAAGAGGTACCGGAAATGGAGAATACTGCCTTTTTGGGAGAGGTTTCTCTGGACGGTAAATTAAATGAAATACGTGGGGCTCTGCCCCTGGCAATTGCTCTTCGGAATTCCGGAATAAAAAACATAGTTCTTCCTGAAGGAAATGCCCGGGAGGTGTCAATACTTGAGGATATAAACATACTTCCTGCCGCACATCTAAAGGAAGTGGCAGATTACGTTCGGGGAAACATAAGGCTGGACTTGTATAAAAGGAAAGAAACGCAAAGGCAGATTAAAAGGATTCGGTCTGATTTTGCACAGGTGGTAGGTCAGGAAAGTGTGAAGCGGGCAATTGTAATCGGAGCTGCCGGAAACCACGGCATGCTGATGATGGGAGGCCCAGGCTGCGGCAAGACCATGATGGCAAAACGGATACCGGGGATATTGCCGGAACTTTCCTACGAAGAGAAAATGGAGATTACGGGAGTTTACAGCGTTGCGGGGCTGCTGTCCTCCGAGAATCCTGTAATTCAGGACAGGCCTTTCAGAAGTCCTCACCACACAATAACGCAAACGGGACTCATCGGTGGCGGCAGCAGGCCAAGACCAGGTGAGCTGTCACTTGCCCACAGAGGGGTATTGTTTCTTGACGAGCTCGGGGAGTTTGATTCCAGAGTAATTGATGCCATGCGTCAGCCTGTTGAGGATGGTATTGTGCGTATTAATCGAAATCTTGAAGAGGTAATTTTTCCCTCCAGAGTCATGGTCGTCATTGCTGCCAACCCATGCAAGTGCGGGAACCTCTGGGATGAGAAGAAAGTATGCACATGCTCCAGAAAACAGATTGAAAGCCACAGACGAAAACTGATGGGTCCTTTTGCAGATAGAATCGACATGCATATTAAAGTTAATCCGGTGGCCAAGGAGGAACTCAACGAGATCAGAGACAGTCAGAAATGGGAAGGAACTCTGTCAATGCGACGGAAGGTTCAGGGGGCAAGACTGTTTCAGCAGGAAAGGTACAAAGGTACCGGATATGGCTGCAACAGCGAACTGGATGAGAAAGGGATCAAGCGGTTCTGCCAGCTGGGGGATGAAGGCCAGGCCATGATGGTGGCTGCCTACGAGAGGCTTGGCCTTTCCATGAGGGGCTACAATAAGATACTTAAACTGGCCCGAACAATAGCAGACCTTGACAGCTGTGATAATATTGGCAGTGAACATGTGGCTGAGGCACTGCTGTACAGAATCGATCTGGATTATTAGAGACGTAGGCGGAGGAAGGTCACATGAAAGGGGTATATATAATGAAAGAAACAGACAGCATCACTGAAAGGGTGCAGGTGGTAAAGCTTGGGGAGCCGAACTACCCGGAACTTCTGGCGGAGATTAGAAGACCGCCCAAACAGCTGTTTTATATTGGCAGACTGGAGATGCTTAAAGCCATGTGTGTTGCGGTGGTAGGTTCACGAACCACCACTCTCTATGGGCGGAACGTGGCAACACAGATCGGAAGGCGTCTTGCCCAGCAGGGAGCAACCGTTGTAAGCGGTATGGCACTTGGAATTGATTCCTGTGCCCACAGAGGAGCTCTAGAGGCAAAGGGCAATACTGCTGCAGTATTCGGCTGCGGGGTGGACAGGTGCTATCCTCCGGAGAATCAGAAACTGAAGAGCCGGCTTGAAGAAGGAGGACTTGTGTTATCTGAGTATCCACCCGGTACAGCTCCGAACAGATACAACTTCCCTGAAAGAAACAGAATTATAAGCGGTCTCTGCCTGATGACAATAGTGGTTCAGGCCAGAAACAGAAGCGGCGCTCTCATCACTGCAGAGCAGGCGGCGGATCAGGGAAGAGAGGTCATGGCGGTACCGGGAAATATTGACAGCCAGTACAATCTGGGGAACAACAAGCTCATCAAAGAAGGGGCCATGCCCATCATCAGCATCGATGATATTCTGGAGCCGCTGGGCCTTAACAGAGCGGATGAAAGACGAGCTAAGGAAACTCTCAGCGATACGGAATTTGAGATTTTCAGCATGCTTTCACAGAGAGGTGAAATGAGTATAGATGAGATTTGCATGTGTCTGGGGAAGAAGCCCGCATATGTTAATCCGATTCTTTCTGTGATGGAAATGAAAGGTTTTACCTATTCGGCGCTGGGAAAAGTTTTTCTTGCAAATATTTAAATATGCTCATATAATCGGGAAATGTAATAAGAGTTTACAGTCGCTGAAGGGGTTTCCAGGCGGCAGAAAGGGAGATAAATGGCAGCAGCAAAAAAAACATTAGTGATTGTAGAGTCACCATCCAAAGCTAAAACCATAGGGAAATTCTTAGGCAGCCGCTACAAGGTTGTGGCTTCAGTTGGTCATGTTCGCGACCTTCCGAAGAGCAAGCTGGGTATTGCTTTGCCTGAAGAATTAGAGAGTGGGCAGGAAGCTTTTGATCCTCAGTATATCAACATCAGAGGCAAAGGCGATTTAATTAAGGAACTGAAAAAAGAAGCCAGGAATGCATCAAAAATCTATCTCGCAACCGACCCGGACCGTGAGGGAGAAGCAATATCCTGGCATTTGGCATTTTTGCTGGGCATTCCTGAAGATGCACCATGTAGAATCGTTTTTAATGAAATAACATCCAAGACTGTTAAGGAAGCTGTAAAGAATCCCAGACCGATTGATCTGAGTCTTGTAGATGCACAGCAGGCAAGAAGAGTTCTTGACAGACTGGTTGGTTACCAAATCAGTCCGCTGCTCTGGAGAAAGATTGCAAGAGGCCTTTCTGCAGGACGTGTTCAGTCAGCAGCTCTCAAGATTATCTGTGACAGAGAAAAGGAAATCGAAGCTTTCGTTCCGGAAGAATTCTGGACAATCGAAGCAGCTTTCAGAAAGGACAAGGAATTCACTGCAAAGCTGGCAACATGCAAAGGCAGCAAGATAGAAATCAGGACAAAGGATCAGGCAGATGCTATTCTGGCTGAGCTCGAAAATGGAAAATATTCCGTTGGCGCACTTGATGAGAAGGAAAGACTGAGAAAGCCTGCGCCTCCTCTAACAACATCAAGCATGCAGCAGGATGCAGCAAACAAGCTGAACTTCTCAACAAGAAAGACCATGATGGTTGCCCAGCAGCTTTATGAAGGTATTGAAATCAAGGGCATGGGAACAGTAGGTTTGGTTTCATATATCAGAACTGACTCAGTAAGAATTTCCGATGAGGCACGCATGGCAGCAAAGGAATTCATCAATAATGAAATGGGTGAACAGTACTACGGTGGTGCTGTTTATTCAAACAAGAAGAAGGATGTTCAGGATGCTCACGAAGCAATCCGCCCTTCAAATGTTGTAATTACACCTGAAAAAATCAAGGATCAGGTAAGCAAGGATCAGTACAATCTGTACAAGCTCATATGGCAGAGATTCGTAGCAAGTCAGATGGCTCCTGCCAAACTGATGGCAGTAAGCACTGACATAGTTAACGGAGATTACGCTTTCAGAGCAACAGGTTCCAAGATACTCTTTGATGGTTTCCTGAAGATTAATCCTCCTGCAAAGGGTGGAGATGAGAACAAGGAACTGCCTGAACTGAGCATAGGCGAAGAACTGGTTCCTGCAGATGTTCACGGTGATCAGAATTTCACTCAGCCACCGGCAAGATTTACTGAAGCCAGCCTGGTTAAGGATCTGGAAGAAAAGGAAATCGGCCGTCCAAGTACTTATGCTCCAATCGTGGCAACTCTTATGGACAGAAAGTACATAAAGAAGGAAAAAAAGAATCTCCTTCCAACCCAGCTAGGGTTCACGGTAACCGGCATGATGTCAGAATTCTTCAAGGAAATCGTTGATGTTGGTTTCACGGCAAGAATGGAAGAAGGTCTGGATGACATCGAAACCAAGGGCGTTCGCTGGAAGAAGATTATTGAAGATTATTACGGAACGCTGAAGGCTGAACTGGATAGAGCCTACAAGGATATTCCGGTTTCAGAACCTGCAGTTGAACTGACAGGAGAGAAGTGTCCTGAGTGCGGAAAGGATCTGGCAATCAAGCACGGCAGATTCGGTTCATTCATCGCATGCACAGGATATCCTCAGTGTAAATACACCAAGCCAATCGTACAGACAATCGATGTTAAGTGCCCTAAGTGCGGTGGAGACATTGTTGTTAAGCGTGGCGGCAAGGGCAAGGTGTTCTATGGCTGCTCGAACTATCCTGAATGCAACCAGGCATACTGGGACAAGCCAACAGGCAGAATGTGTCCTGAATGTGGAAGCATGCTGGTAGAGAAGAAGTCAAGGAACGGAGACTTCGCATGCTCAAATAAAGAATGCAATTACAAGGAATAGAGTATATAATTAAAGTTACAAAGCCTAAGGTATAGGGATAATTGGTCCAAGGAGGGATTTTAATGGGACAGTTTCACGCAACTACAATTTGCGCAGTAAAAAAAGGTGACGATGTCTGCATAGGCGGTGACGGCCAGGTGACAATGGGCGAAACAGCTATCATGAAGAACGGCGCCAAGAAGGTAAAGAAGATTTACAAGAACACAGTGCTGTCTGGTTTTGCAGGAAGCGTAGCGGATGCTTTCTCACTTACAGAGAAATTCGAAAGTAAACTGGATGAACACGGCGGAAACCTGAAGAAGGCTGCAGTTGCTCTGGCAAATCTGTGGAGATCGGACAAGGCTGCAAGAAATCTTGAGGCTCTCATGATAGTAGCAGACAAAGAAGATCTGCTGGTTATTTCGGGAACAGGCGAAGTAATCGTTCCGGATCAGCCGTTTGTTGCAATCGGCTCTGGCGGAAATTACGCATATTCAGCAGCAAATGCACTGTATAATAATACGGATCTTTCTGCAGAAGAGATAGTGAGAAAGTCACTTGAAATAGCTGCATCAATTTGTGTATATACAAATGACTACATTTCAGTGGAGAAGTTATAAGGGGGAGGGAGCATCATGGCAAATAAACTTTATCAGATGACACCTAAGGAAATCGTAGGGGAGCTTGACAAGTATATCATCGGTCAGGATGAAGCTAAGAAATCAGTTGCGATTGCCCTTAGAAACAGATACAGAAGAAGCCTTCTCTCCGAAGAGATGAGAGAGGAAATCACACCTAAGAACATCCTGATGATGGGACCTACAGGATGTGGTAAAACAGAAATCGCACGTCGTCTTGCCAAGCTAATGGACGCACCTTTTGTAAAGGTTGAAGCAACCAAGTTCACAGAAGTTGGTTACGTTGGAAGAGACGTTGATTCAATGATAAGAGATCTGGCTGAGGCATCAATCAGAATCACCAAACAGCAGATGCTGGAAGAGAAGTATTCAATCGCCGAAGAAATCGTTGAAGAGAGAATCATCGAAGCCATTATCCCGGGCAAGAAGGGTAAGGTTGCAGCAGGTCAGAACAGAGGACCGTTTGACTTCATTCTAGGCAACGCAGGTTACCAGACTCAGAAGGAACAGTACGAACAGCAGAAAGCACAGCAGGCAGAAGCTGAAGACGAAAGCGATGATACAGGCCTTGCACGTGAACAGGTTCGACAGCAGCTTAGAGACGGTCTTCTGGAAGAACAGTACATTGAAATCCAGGTTACAGAAGCTCCTAAGCAGAACAATCTTGACGTTCAGGACGGGGGCATGATTCAGCTTGGAAACATCTTTGGCGACATGGCTCCTAAGAAAAAGAAGACAAAGAAGGTTAAGGTTAAGGAGGCCAGAAAGATCCTGAGAGAGGATGAGGCTCAGAACCTTATCGACATGGATCAGGTTGAAGAAGAAGCTATGCACAATGCGGAGCAGAATGGCATCATCTTCATTGATGAAATCGACAAGATCGCATCAGGTCAGGGCTACAGAAGCGGTGCTGACGTTTCAAGAGAAGGTGTTCAGAGAGACATTCTGCCAATCGTTGAAGGTAGTGTTGTAAATACAAAGCATGGACCGCTGAAGACAGATCACATTCTGTTCATCGGCGCCGGCGCATTCCATATTGCCAAGCCAACAGATCTGATTCCTGAGCTGCAGGGCAGATTCCCAATCAGAGTAGAGCTGGAGAACCTGGACAAGGATACTTTCGTTAAAATTCTTACCATTCCTGAAAACGCTCTGCTGAAGCAGCACAAGGCACTTCTGGAAACGGAAGGAATCGAGATCAAATTCACAGATGAGGCTATTGACGAGATTGCTGAAATGGCATTTCTGATGAATGAGCAGACTGAGAACATCGGAGCAAGAAGACTGCACACAATTCTGGAGAAGCTGCTTGAAGATATCTCGTTTAACATTGCTGATATGGAAGAAGAGAAGATCACCATCGACAGAGAATATGTTAAGCAGAAGTTCGAAGAAAAGATTCATCCGGACGATCTGGATAGATACATTCTGTAATACGAAACAAAGGGCCGTGAAAACGGCCTTTTTTATTGAAAAAGTTTTTAATAAAATGCATAATTTTGCGACAATTTCATTGTTTAGTGAATTGCTCTGTCCTATAATCTAAATGATAAATAATCAATAGCAGGAAGAGGTAGACTACATGAGTGACATTTTATCAAAGGTTAGAAAGTTAAACTGGCTCCTTCAGGAGAGCCCAACCGGAGCACTTTCATTCAATGAAATGTGCGAGATTTTAAGCGACATGCTTGATGCCAACGTATACGTGTGCAACGTTCGGGGAAAGGTAATAGGTGTTTCCCTGAAAATCAAGCAGGACAGTTCCACAATCAGGGACGCAGAAACCGGGGTGGAAGCCTTCCCTGGTGAATATAACGAAGGGCTGATGAGCATCAGGGAAACCCAGGCAAACATGGCCGGGGAAGATGCCCTTAAGATTTTCAAATACGACTATGACACATCAGACAAGTTCCACACGGTAATTCCAATTGTCGGAGGAGGCAACAGGTGGGGAACTCTGATTATGACAAGATATGAGCCGAAATTCTCGGATGAGGACCTGGTTCTGGGAGAAACCGGTGCAACAATCGTCGGTCTGGAAATCCAGAGAAAAAAGACGGTGAAAGAAGAGGAAGATAAGCGTCTTGCAAACATGGTGCAGATGGCTATCGGAACCCTTTCGTACTCAGAGGTTGAAGCGGTTCAGCATGTTTTCGCTGAGTTGGAAGGAGACGAGGGGCTGCTGGTTGCCAGCAAAATTGCTGACAGATCCGGCATAACAAGATCGGTAATTGTTAATGCTTTAAGAAAGCTTGAAAGTGCGGGAGTCATTGAATCCAGATCTTTAGGTATGAAGGGAACCCGTATCAAGGTACTGAATCCGAAGCTGAAAGAAGGACTTAAGAACATCGATTTTTAAGGTGCAAAAACAGACTGAATCAGAAGGAAAAAAAGCAGGCATCAAGGTGTGCCTGCTTTGTGATATAATCAGAACATGCTTAGATTTAATGAGAACAACGAAATAATCAGAGATGATGAGTATCGTGCAATAGTTGTGGGCCTCCAGTGGAAGGAGGATATCGCCAGATCCATGGACGAACTGGAAGGCCTTTGCGAGGCAGACGGTATCCAGGTGGTGGGCCGCGTGGAGCAGAGCCTTGATCGCCCCAACACAGCAACCCTGATAGGCAGCGGCAAGGTTGCAGAACTGGCGGAGCTGGTGACGGGAATGGAAGTGGATACCGTTGTATTTAACCACGAGCTCAGCGGCATTCAGATCCGTAATCTGGAGGATGCTTTGGGCGTGAGAGTTATCGACAGAACAATCCTCATTTTGGACATTTTCGCAGACCGCGCCACATCCAGAGAAGGTAAGCTGCAGGTTGAACTGGCTCAGCTTCAGTACAGAATTCCAAGGCTTACGGGCTTCGGTAAATCCTTGTCCCGTCTTGGAGGCGGAATCGGCACAAGAGGTCCCGGAGAAAAGAAACTGGAAACAGATCGCCGTCATATTGAAAGGCGCATCGATGACATAAAAGCGGAACTGGCGAAACTGGCAGAGACCCGAAAGACGCAGAAACGCTCCCGTGCAAAATCAGGCATGCCTGTAATTGCTCTTGTTGGCTATACCAATTCGGGGAAATCCGCCATAATGAACAGACTGATTACCAGTTTCCAGGAAGAAGCTGATCTTAACAAAGCACAGTCTGATTTTGCAGAAGAATCCGGAAAAACTGTGAAATCCCAGGACATGCTTTTTGCTACCCTGGATACTGCCCACAGAAAAATCTCTCTGGAAAAGGGCATGGATTTCATTCTCATAGACACAGTAGGTTTCGTTAGCGGACTTCCTCATAATCTGGTGGAAGCCTTCAAGTCCACGCTGGAAGAGGTGAAGGATGCGGATCTTCTGATTCACGTGGTGGACAGCGCCAACGTGGGGGCGGCAAGCTCCGACAAAACCGGCCCTGTGGAGGACCGCGACTTCCAGATTGAAGTTACCAACAGGGTTATCGGGCAGCTGGGAGCAGGAAATACCAAGACTCTCATGGCCTACAACAAGATAGACATTGCCACAGACAAGCCTATTGATTCAAGCGGACACGATACGGTTTATATCTCTGCCAGGACGGGAGAGGGCATCGACATTCTGGTTGAGAAAATCAAGGCGGCTGTGTTCGGAGGCATGATTGAAACGTCTCTTCTGATTCCTTACGATAAGGGAAATATCGTTTCTTATCTCTGCGACAATGCTAAAATAGACAGCATGGACTACAAGGAAAACGGAACGCTGCTTGCGGGAAGTTTCAAACCTGAAGATTACGGAAGATACAGACAGTTTGAAGTGAAGTAGCATGGAATTATACAGGACTATAAAAAAACATGTGAGTGAAACACAGGTCATAGAAAAATCCAAATTCATCGCCCACGCCAGACCGGTTGAGTCAAGGGAAGAGGCGGATGCTTTTGTTGCAGAAATAAGGGCTCAGTACAAGGATGCTACCCATAATGTTCCCGCCATGATTATCGGAAACAGCGGGCAGATTCAGTGGGCCAGCGATGACGGGGAACCTCAGGGAACCTCAGGACCGCCAATGCTTCAGTATCTGGCCAGCCAGGGACTGACCAATCTTGTTGTGGTTGTAACCAGGTATTTTGGCGGAACCAAGCTGGGAACCGGAGGGCTTGTGAGAGCATATTCCTCCAGCGCCAAGATGGCAGTTGAAGCGGCAGGCATCTGCAGTGTCATGGAGGTGTGCAAGATCAAGGCTGTCGTGGATTACACTCACCTGGCAAAGATACAGCAGGCTGCAGCTGCAGATCTTCAGGACAGGAATCAGGGATTCGTTATTACAGATATCGGATACGGTGAAAAGGTTCAGATAGAATTGATTGCTGCCATTGAAAACCAGGAACAGGTAATGGGAATTCTGGCAAATATCACCTCTGGAGGGGCTGAAATATTGTTCTGCGAAAGTGCTCTTGAGAAAGTATAAAAAAGTATAAAAAAGCCACCGGAAAAGTATAAAAAACCCTTGACATAGCTTTTTCATTACTGTATATTTTATAAGTGCGTCGGACAAATCCGATGAATGGGAGTTTAGCTCAGCTGGGAGAGCACCTGCCTTACAAGCAGGGGGTCACAG
>JAKSSH010000021.1 GCA_024403155.1 Clostridia bacterium
AACCTCCTATACGATAACAAAGGAGTAATGCAGATTATATGCGAGATTACTCTCACTGTTTTCCATATATATCATGTATTTATTATACCAATTTGGAGGCCTGTGGTAAAATACTCTTATGAAATATTTCTGGGATATTGTAGAAACAATTGATCGTAACAGCTGCCCAGGCTTTGAGCATTTCCACTGGCAACACAACCTGTGGCTGGTTATCTTTCTGGCCTTTGTTTTCGTGTTCTCGTTAGTATACAGAAAAGCCGGTGCCTGCAATCTATGCAGCGAAACCGGACACGGGGTGCGCCCTGAGGGTTGCCGGGCTCCATACTGCCGCAAGCATATTAAGGTCCTGTTCTCTCTTGCGCTGATTGCGGACGCCATATTCAAGTTCATCATAGTTGCAGTTAACCACATTTCAATTCTGAACTACATGCCGCTGCAGCTCTGTTACATTAGCGTAATGCTTGTTATCATTCACGCTTTTATTAAGGAAGAAAGCCCTGCCAATAAATACATAGGCAACTTCCTGTACATTGTGGGACTGCCTGCAGGTCTTTCCGCACTGCTGTTTCCTGCATGGAAGGCACTTCCTGCCTTTGCAAATGCAATGAGCCTTCACAGTTTCTCTTCCCACATCATATTTGTAACCTATATAGTGATGCTGCTTGCCGTCGGCGAGATCAGACCTGAACTCAGAACCATCTGGGTTAGCGTTGCAGCCCTTATTCTCATGTCTTCGGGGGTTTACGCATTCGATGTGACATTTGACATGAACTACATGTATCTGCTGCATTTAAGCGCTGGAAGCCCTCTGGCACCATTTGAAGCACTGGGGGACTACAGGATAGGATATGCCATTATTCTGGCTGCTCTCATACTGGTAATGTACATTGTACCGGTAATAGTAAAACGCATATCAAATAATAGTAAAAAGCAGTTGACACACTAAAGCCATATACAGTATAATAACACTTGTCGTCGGGACAAAACCTAATATTCCGAGGTAGCTCAATGGCAGAGCAATCGGCTGTTAACCGATAGGTTGTGGGTTCGAGCCCCACCCTCGGAGCCAAAAGCAAAATCTGAAGTCTCGGCTTCAGATTTTGCATCATTACAGGAATTTGTTACGTGCCGGCGTGGCGGAATAGGCAGACGCCCGGGACTTAAAATCCCGTGGGTAGTAATACCCGTACCGGTTCGACCCCGGTCGCCGGTACCAATAACCTAATAACATCGCGGGGTGGAGCAGTTGGTAGCTCGTCGGGCTCATAACCCGGAGGTCAGAGGTTCAAGTCCTCTCCCCGCAACCAAGAAAACAAGCCGTTCGTTTGAACGGCTTTTATTTTTTCTGTTTTATAATTAATTTGTAATATTTTCCATTAATGGTATTGACAACCAATGTACCATGATGTATTATTCATGGTACAACATAAGTTCGAAGCAGACATTAACCGCCTTGAAAGCAGGAAGATTTTATTTCAGTCTCTTCGAAATCCTTCTTGGAGCCTTTCCCGGCTCTTCTTTTTTTGCTCTTTCAGATTTTCCTTCAGGAACTTCAGCTTCTGCCGGAGCTTCTTCTGTTTCGTCAGCAGCCGCCAGTGCACCTTCAGGTTCGAATTCGTCCAGATCGCTTGTATCAAAGCTTTCTGGGTTTTCTATTGGAGCAGGCTCCTCTTCTTCAAGCTTTTTGTTTTCTTTCTTTGTTTCTTCAACAAGAGCTGCCTGTTCTTCAGCCTGAGCATCCTCAATCATCCTTATTTTTTCGGTATACTTCTTGATGTTTGCTCTATCGTCCTCTTCTTCATATATGAGAAGCAGTTCCTTCATTGTTTCCAGATGGCTTCCGTTAGCCATGAGAACCTTCTTGAATTCTGCTACTGCATCTGCAATCTGACCTGCCTGAACATAACCACGTCCCAGATAATAATGAAGTGGCCACCAATCCTTGTACTGGCTCTGGAGATAAGGCTCAAGTATTTCCAGACCTTCTTCATATCTTCCGGCACCAATCTTCAGACAACCGTCTTCGATGGCAACGGGGTGTACAATCTGCTTAAGTCTCTTGTCTATTTCACGACGGTCCTTGCCGTTTCTGCCGAATTTCAGATAGCTCTGCCAGGCCAGCTGTGCCTTGCCGTATAGCCCCATGTTCAGATATGAGTATCCCAGGTAATAGTATCCCATGGCGAATCTAGGATGAGTTTCTGTGAGAATTTCAAACCAGTCAACAGCTTCAGCCTTGAATCTGCCAACATATTCCTCGTTCTTGCTGTGCTCATACATTACTCTACAGGCGCGGGCATATGAATACATGGCATGCATGTAGTCGTGCTTCATGCAAAGAGCAGCCCTGAAGTGGATGCAGGCGTTATCCATTTCGCCCTTTTCTGCGGCATCTCTGCCCTCTTTCATCATTCCTTCATAGAGCTTGTAGTTGTACAGCTTCTTCAGAATTGCACAGTAATCTTTTGTGTGCTTGAAGTGAGGGTCGCAGCCCATAACCCAGGCCATGTTTTCTGCCAGTACCAGGAAGTCGATTCCTCTTCCTCCTGCGAATTCCTTAACTTCCTTTCTACGAAGCGGAATAGGTACTCCCTTCATAAGGTGCCCGGCTTTTGATTCTCTTATGAAATCCTCCGAGAATTCAACGAATACGAACTTGTTCAGATACTTTCTGAAGTATCTTCCGATTCGGTCTTCACGAAGCTGAATATCAACCTCTTCACGAGGTCTGATTACAGTTCTTGTGACACCCATTTCCTGAAGGATGCTTCCTCCTTCGGCGTGAATCATCTGATTCTGCTGCTGTTTTTTTGCTTTTCTACTCATTTAACTATCCTCTTGAATTGTGTTATAGTGCTCTGAATCTTTCATCCTTGAACATGTCATGATTGTCCATGGCTGTTCTGAGCAGTTCCATCATACTTTCCTTGTCCTCAGGCAGGTTGCCTCGAAGTGACAGATAGTTGGATGCATGATTACTTCTGAATACGCAGGTTTTTGAAACATTGGTATTCTTCAGCATCAGCAATGTTTCCGCCATTACCTCTTCCGGTGACAGGAGTCTGAGTTTTCCGCTTGCTATGTCCTTCGCTATTGGAACGTCAGGGTCAACCATCAGGGTAAGAAGTCCAACATATGAAGGATTCATCTCCGAAATCATGGTTCCTGTCTGGATGGCGTGATCCTCCCAGCCGTCTTTACCTGCAAGACCTGAAATGAATGTTACCGAACACATCATTCCGCTGGCCTCAATCTTCTTGACACCGTCTATCAGCTGCTGACGTGTTTCACCCTTGTGGATTTCCTCCAGCACCTTGTCGCTTCCCGATTCGGCCCCGAGATAAACCATTGTAATTCCGGCTTCATAAAGTTCCTTTAACTCCTCATCTGTCTTGTGAAGAGCATCTGTGGCACGTCCGTACACTGTTACTCTCTCACATTCAGGAAACAGCTCCCTGATCTTTTCCAGAATAGGCAGAAGCTTTCTGTTGGCCAGTGCCAGTGCATCCCCATCGCAAAGGAATATCCTGTTCACGCGACGATATGTCCTGCGGGCCATCTCCAGATCTTCAAGAACCTCGCCCAGATCTCTCACCCGGAATTTCTTGTCTTTATACATGCTGCAAAATGTACACTTGTTATGTGTGCAGCCTATTGTAACCTGCAGTAAATAACTGTATGCCTCACTTGGAGGTCTGAAAATGTTTCCTTCGTATCTCATGGCAATTACATCTTTTCAGGAGCCTTCATGCAGAGAATGTCCAGTCCGTTCTTGATTGCTGCCTTTGCTGCCAGAACCATGGCTACCTTGGCAACTTTTTCATCTTCATTGTCCACCAGAATGTGTTCATCGTGATAGAACTTGTTGAATGCCTGTGCAATGTCAACGATGTGTCTTGTTACGATTGATGGTTCGTACTTCTCACCTGCTTCAATAATAACTTCCGGCAGTTCATAGAGATGCTTTGACAGTGCATGTGCGCTTTCTCCTGTCAGGTATTTCGGATCAAAGCCGGCCTTTGCCTTTGCAACGATTTCCTCTCCTGCATTTCTCAGGATGCTGCATGCTCTGGCGTGAGTGTACTGTACATATGGGCCCGTTTCTCCTTCGAAGTTAAGAACGTGCTCCCACGAGAATACGTAATCCTTGATTCTGTAGTTTGAAAGTTCATTGAACACTACAGCGCCGATACCTACTGCCTTTGCGATTTCTTCCACTGTTTCAGCATCTGCATTAGGATTCTTTTCCTTGATGATTTCTCTTGTCTTGTCAACTGCTCCATTAAGAACATCTTCCAGGAATACTACTCTTCCCTCACGTGTTGACATTGTACCGTCCTCAAGACTTACAAGACCAAATGGAACGTGTACGCAATCTCTTGCCCATTCGTATCCCATCAGTTCCAGAATCTGAATCCACTGCTGGAAGTGCAGGTTCTGCTGTGATGCAACAACGTATATGTTCTTGTAGAAATCATATGTTTCCTTTCTGTATACTGCTGCGGCAATGTCTCTTGTGATGTAGAGAGTTGAGCCGTCTGACTTCGTAATCAGTGCAGGTGTAAGACCATAATCGTCAAGTCTTACAATGTGAGCACCTTCATCCTCTTCCATAAGTCCCTTTTCGTCCAGTTCCTTAACGAAACGTGGCATCTTATCTGAATAGAATGATTCTCCAGCATATGAGTCATATGTGATTCCCAGCATGTCATATACGCGGCTGAATTCCTTCAGAGACTCATCTCTGAACCACTGCCAGAGTTCCGTTTCCTCAGGTTCACCGTTTTCCAGCGTTGTGAAAGTGGCACGGGCTTCATCATCCAGTGAAGGGTCCTTCTCAACTTCAACGTGGAACTTTGTGTAGTATTCCAGCAGCGTCTTGATTGGTGAATCAACAACGTCCTGCTTGTTTCCCCAATGTCTGTATGCAACAATCATCTTGCCGAACTGCGTACCATAGTCACCCAGGTGGTTGATTCTTACAACATCATATCCCAGATAATCGTAAATCTTGGCAATTGAAGCGCCGATTACAGTGCTTCTGATATGTCCGATATGGAATGGCTTGGCAATGTTAGGTGATGAATACTCAACAATAACTGTCTTGTCCTTTCCCAAATCGTTCTTGCCGTAATTATCTTCCTTAGCAACTACTTCTGAAACTACATCACCTGCAAACTCTTCCTTTGAAATGAACATGTTAACGTATGCATTTACCTGTTCAACCTTTTCAAAAATCGGATCATCTGCTATTGCTTCTGCAATACCCCTGGCAATCATAGGCGGTGCCTTTCTCAGTATCTTAGCCAGCTTGAAGCATGGGAATGCATAGTCACCCATTTTAGCATCAGCCGGTGTTTCAATCATGCTCTTGATTTCTTCCAGCTCCAGTCCCTCTACCTGTGGAGCTATCAGTTCTGCAATTTTTTCTGTGTAGTTAATCATCTCAGTCTCCTTATGTAAAAACAAATCGTTATTTTAACTTGATTACGGTTACGCCGTCGCCGCCCTCGTCAAATCCCCCTCGTCGGTATTCCCTGACATTCTTGTTTTTTCGAAGTGCAGCCCTCAGGCCCTTGCTTAAGACACCTTCTCCTCTGCCGTGAATAACGGTTACTTCAGGCAGTCCTGAGATAAAAGCGTCATCAATATATTTTTCCACATCCATCACTGCATCGTCAAGGTTTTTTCCCCTTACATCGATGGATGTTGACACGGTTTTTGCCTTCTGACGATACATTGAACCATAGCTAGTGTTCCTTCGGCGGCCTGAGCTATTTTTCGGCTCATCAATGAGCATTATGTCCTTGATGTTCACGCCGAATTTCATGGCACCAACCTGCACCTGCAGCTCGCCCTTTTCATCAGGAAGATCGCAGATTTCGCCGTTCTGCCCAAAGGTGAGAATCTTTACTCTGTCTCCCAGTGAGAGGCTGTCTGGATCAACCGGTTTATCATTGGTTTCACGCTTGATGGTATTACGGTTTTTCTTTTCTATTTCTCGAAGTCTTCTTCGGCCTTCATCGAATCGTTTTGTTCTCTCACCCATGCTTTCAAGACGGGCAATTTCCTTAAGCTCTTCTCTGAAGTCCTCTGCTGTTTCTTTCGCTTCGCGAATTATATCTCTGGCTTCTTCCCGTGCTTTTACCAGTTCCCTTTCACGCTGTTTTTCAAGCTTGTCTGCTTTTGCATCGAGTTCTTCCTGGCGGCGCTTCATCTCAACATTTATTGCGATTGCCTCGTCACGCTCAGCCTCTGCTTTCTTCTTGTCCTCTTCAATGGAAGCGATAACGTCGTCAAAAGCAATGTCTCCTGCCTCCAGAAGCTGGCCGGCTCTGTCAACAACCTGTGAATCCAGACCAAGTTTTCTTGAAATCTCGAAAGCGTTTGACTTGCCCGGAAGGCCGATTATAAGCTTGTATGTTGGACTAAGGGTTTCAATGTCAAATTCCATTGAGGCATTCTCAACACCTTCAGTTGAAATTGCGAATTTCTTTAACTCTGTATAGTGAGTTGTTGCTATTGTGCTGGCTCCTCTGCCTGCCAGACTCTCCAGTATTGATATAGCCAGTGCCGCTCCTTCGGTAGGATCTGTTCCGGCGCCAAGTTCATCAAGCAAAACCAGACTGTCCTCGTCTGCATCTCTAAGAATATCCACTATGTTTGCCATGTGTGATGAGAAGGTTGAAAGGCTCTGTTCAATGCTCTGCTCGTCACCTATGTCAGCAAATACGTGCCTGAATACCGGCACCTTGCTTCCCGGTGAACAAGGAATATGCAGCCCTGTCTGAGCCATCAGAGAAAGAAGACCTGCTGTCTTCAGTGTTACGGTTTTACCTCCGGTATTCGGTCCTGTCACCACCAGGGTCCTGTATTCGCCTCCTAAGGCGATATTTATAGGCACTACCGCTTTCTTATCTATTAACGGATGTGAAGCACTTCTAAGCAAAAGCTCGCCGTCCTCGCTTATGAGAGGTTCCTCTCCATCCATTTCCAGTGACAGTCTGCCTTTGGCATTAAGAAGGTCCAGTGCCAGCAGCAGTTTCTGGTTATTTACAAGATCGTGATATACTTCTGAAACTCCTCCGGAAAGCTCTCCCAGAATTCTGTTTATCTCCGCTTTCTCGTCAAGTTCCAGCTGTCTCAGTTCATTGTTCATGTTTACGATGGCCTGAGGCTCAATAAAAAGTGTAGCCCCGCTTCCGCTCTGGTCATGAACAATGCCGGGCACTCTGCCCTTGTGTTCCTGTTTAACGGGAATTACATATCTCCCGTTTCTGATTGTTACTATTGCATCCTGAAGAATGGTTCTTTCACTGTTCAGGATGTGATTCATCTTTGCTTTTACCGCATCCCCCTGGCGCACAATTGCCCGGCGAATAGTTCTAAGTTCCGAACTGGCATTATCTGACATCTCATCTTCCGAAATAATGCATCTGTCGATTTCATCTGCAAGGGTCTTGTTAACAGCCATAACTTCAACCATGCTCTGAATGAGAGGAAGTTCAGGCACATCGTCACCCTTCATGAAGCTTACGGTTTTCTCTGCAGCCTTCATGTTGTAGAGAACTTTCAGCAGCTGTGCCATGGTAAGGACTCCGCCCTTTCGTGCGAAACCCGCAAGAGCCTCAATATCATAAAAACCACCGACTGGTAATGGCCCCTTTGCCTGGATTAACCTTACCGCTTCTGTGGTTTCTTCCTGCTTTTCTCTGATTTCACGCACATCCATGACAGGCTTAAGCTCCGATATGACTTTTCTCGTCATTTCGGAGCCTGCCTGCTGCTTTAACATTTCAATTATTTTACTGTATTCTAAAACGTTTAATGTCTTGTCTTTCATTTAGAACTGTCCGGTGCCATTCTTTAATCTGTCCAGCTCTTTCTTCAGTTGAAGATTTTCCATCTGGAGATCGAAGAAGCTGTTTTCAAGTTCCTTGCACTTGCTTTCAACTTCGTTGATTACATCTTCCATGCCGCTCTGAATCTGGGCTTTCGATTCTTCCGCTTCTGCCTGAAGGCGAGCGATTTCTGCATCCTTTTCCTGCAGCTGTCTAAGCAGATCATCCTTCTGGAGCACAATGGCCTGAGTCTCTTCCTTGTACTCAGAAAATGACTTCTTGCTTTCGTCCCACAGTTGAACGTAATGCTGTGCATCCTTTTCAAGCTGGGCATTCAGTCTCTTAAGTTCTTCCATGTTCTTAACAATCTGTGCCTGTTCACTTGAAATGTTTACAGCTGCCAGAATTGCAACGTTCTGAGGGGAAGCTCCTGCTGATCTTGCCGCATCTGCAATTTCATGCATCTTCATGTCGACGTGAGCTGCATACTGAACGATGTCTTCCTTTGGCACATCACCTGCGATGATGTATTCCTGCCCGTAGATTTTTACGTTTACTTTGTTGTTTTCCATGTGAATTCTCCTGCATTCTCCATTAAAACTACATTTCTCTTAAAACGGCTCCTAGCTTGTTCTTCAAGTTTTCAAGAACGCCGTTATGTACTGTTGCAACTTCCTCATCTGTCAGGGTCTTGGCAGGGTCTCTGTATACCAGAGTAAATGCCACGCTCTTCTTGCCTTCCTCTACCTGCTTGCCTCTGTATACGTCAAAGAGACGAACGCTTTCAAGAATGTTTCCACCGTTATCTCTTATAACCTTTTCTATGCTGCCAACTTCCATCTCTTCTTCAACCAGGAGTGCAATGTCTCTTGATGTTGAAGGATACTTTGGCAGTGGAGTGTAAACGATTTCAGTATTGGCTTTGCGAAGTATTGCTCCAAACATGAGCTCACAGCAGTAAACTCTCACGCCGTCCATGCCATAGGTTTCTGCAACGTCCGGATGAATTTCACCCATGATTCCCAGCTCTTCGAATTCCTCCCCGGCGGCCTTCATTGCATCTGATGCTTCAACCAGTACACGGGCACATCTTCCAGGATGATATACTCCGTATTCTGATTCGGCTGCAAAGGATACTCCCCTGATTCCCAGGTTTGTAAGCAGTTCTTCGATTACGCCCTTCAGTGTGAAGAAATCAGTTCCCTTGCCATACATTCCGATGCAAAGTGCATAATCTTCATCAGGAAGCTTGTCAGGTGAAATAGGATTTTCCATGAATGTATTTCCTATTTCGAATGCCTTAACATCTTCCAGATTTCTTGAGTAGTTTCTTGCCAGAACATCCATCATGTTCGGTGTAAGAACTGTTCTCATTACGGATGTATCTTCGCCAAGCGGATTGATAATCTTTACAAATGCTCTTTCCCATGAGTCTTCGCCAATGCCGATCTTGTCAACACCTGATGGACTTACGAATGAGTATGTCTGAATTTCGTTAAGACCCATTCCGCAGAGGGCTTCTCTTGCCATGTCTCTGAGGCTTCTCTCATATGGCATGCCAGCTTCTGTGTTGCTCTTTGGCAGAGTAACCGGCAGCTTGTCATATCCGTACATGCGGGCGATTTCTTCAACATAGTCTTCCTCTTCCAGCAGGTCCTGTCTTACTGTTGGAGGCGTTACCGTCATGATGTCCCCTTCGCCTTTAACCTTGATTTCAAGGCCTTCAAGCATCTTAACCATTTCCTCACGGCTAAGATCGATTCCCAGGACATAGTTGATTCTGCTTACGCGAACATCCATTGTCTTTGCGCTTACAGGGTTAGGATATACATCAACGCTGCCCTTAAGCACCTTGCCTGCTCCTGTCATTTCAATAAGCTTGCAGACTCTGTCAGCAGCTGCTTCTGTAAGATTAGGGTCAATACCCTTCTCGAATCTTGCTGATGCTTCAGTTCTAAGTCCCAGCTTCTTGGCTGTAGTTCTTACGCTGTCGCCATTGAAGTTTGCTGATTCTATGATAATTGTTTTTGTATCTTCTTCGATTTCTGAATTCAGACCGCCCATTACACCTGCAACTGCGATGCTTCTTTCAGCGTCCTTAATCATGAGCATATCGGCTTCAAGCTTTCTTTCTGCTTCATCAAGAGTTGTGAAAGTTTCACCTGCTGATGCGTTATCAACGATAATCCTGCCGCCGTGAACCTGTCTGATATCAAATGCGTGAAGTGGCTGGCCGTACTCAAGCATTACGAAATTTGTGAAGTCAACTATATTGTTGATTGGTCTCATGCCTGCATACATCAGTCTCTTCTGGAGCCACCATGGTGACTGCTTAACTACAACGTCAGTTACTATTCTGGCAACATAACGTCTGCAGTTTTCAGTGTTCTTTATCTCTACAGACACCTGTTCTGAGGAGTTTCCTTCACCTTCTTCCGAAAGTGTTATATCCGGATATTCGAAGCTTCTGTTGAATGTTGCAGCTGCTTCTCTGGCCATGCCTATCTGTGCCAGACAGTCAGGTCTGTTAGGAGTGATTTCGAAGTCCACTACAGCCTGTCTCAGTCCCAGTGCCTGTGCAAAATCCTCCCCGATTTTTTCTTCGATTCCCTCGTAAACTTCAGGATCCAGAATCCAGATTCCATCCTTGTGGGCTACAGGGACAACCTTGTCCTCAAATCCAAGTTCTCCGGCTGAGCAGAGCATTCCGAATGATTCGATTCCGCGAAGCTTGCCCTTTGTGATTTTTTCTCCGCCTTCATGCTTTGGCTGTCCGTGGAAAGGTCCAGGAATATGTGAGCCATGAAGAGCTACAGGTACGAATGCTCCCTCAAATACATTAGGTGCTCCTGTAACAATCTGCAGAAGACCATTCTCAGCCTTGCCCTTTGCTTCAGCATTCCCAACATTGATGTGACAGATAACGAGCTTGTCTGCGTCAGGATGCTGTTCAATCTTTTCTATCTTTCCCACAACAACGTTCTCAATGCCTTCGCAGAAATGCTCGCAGGTTTCGAGGTTTGAACCTGACATTATCATGCGGTCACAGAACTCTTCTGCGGAAATGTCCTTAAGGTCTATATAATCATTTATCCATTCAATTGGAACTAACATTTACTTATCTCCTTTTATTTAAACTGGTTGATGAATCTCATGTCGTTTTCGTAGAACAGACGAATGTCGTCTACACCATACTTAAGCATTGCCACGCGTTCAACACCCATGCCGAAGGCAAAGCCTGTGTACTTCTCGGTATCCAGTCCGCCAACCTTCAGAACGTTTGGATGAACCATGCCGCAGCCCAGGATTTCAATCCAGCCTGAGCCCTTGCATACTCTGCAGCCCTTGCCTCCGCACTTGAAGCATGATACGTCAACTTCTGCAGATGGTTCTGTGAACGGGAAGTGATGCGGTCTGAACTTTGTCTTTGTTTCAGGACCAAACAGCTGTTTTGCAAAACTGTCCAAAGTACCCTTCAGGTCTGCCATTGTAATACCTTCATCTACAACCAGTCCCTCAATCTGATGGAACATCGGCGAATGAGTTGCATCCGGTGTATCGCATCTGAAGCATCTGCCCGGTGAGATAACCTTGATTGGAGGCTTCTGCTTCATGAGAGTTCTTACCTGTACCGGTGAAGTCTGAGTTCTCAGCAGAACATCGTCGGTAATGTAGAATGTATCTGTCATGTCTCTGGCAGGATGATTTGGCCCTGCATTCAGAGCATCAAAATTGTTAAATACTGTTTCAACTTCCGGTCCTTCAACAATTGAAAAACCCATGTTCATAAACACTTTTGAAATCTCTTCCATAGTGATTGTTAAAGGATGCTTAACGCCAAGGTTAACCGGCTTTCCCGGTTCTGTAACATCAACCTTTTCCAGCTTAAACTGAGCAGCCTTTGCAGCCTTCTTAACTGCTTCAAACTTCTCATCAAGCATTTCCTCAATCTGACCCTTAACCTTATTAACCATAAGGCCGGTTTCCTTTCTTTCTTCAGGAGAAAGCTGACCCATTCCTCTCAGAATCTGTGTCAGTTCACCCTTCTTACCCAGGAACTTAACTCTGATTTCCTCTGTCTGAGCCTGATTCAGAGCCTTATCCAGCTGGGTTTTTGCCTCTTCTAAAATCTTGTTTAACTGAGCCTGCATTATTTTACCTTTCCTGCAGTGGCATACATGAGAATTCCAGCTGCCACCGCTGCATTTAATGATTCTATTTCACCCTTCATAGGGATTTTTACTTTGATATCCGCCAGCTCCATGAACTCTTCGCTTACTCCCTGGCCTTCGTTTCCAATTACAATTGCTGTATTTTCATCCAGGGCAGCATCCCTGTAATCCACAGCACCTTCCATGCAGCTAATCGCTATTTTCTTTCCGGCCTCTCTGCAGATCTTAACTGCCGCCTTCGTATCAAGGCCCTCCACCACCGGCATTCTCAGCAGTGAACCTGCTGCTGAACGGCAAACTTTAGGGCTGTACATGTCTCCTGTACCCTTTACTGCAATTATTCCTGCTGCTCCCGCTGCTTCTGCTGTACGGATTATTGTTCCCAGATTGCCCGGATCCTGAAGTCTGTCCAGTATGACTACAGTTCCCGGGCTCGTAAACCCGAAACATCTCTGCGGTTTCTTTTCTACCACAGCTATCACACCCTGAGAGTTCTCAGTATCAGACAATTCATCAAACAGAGATTTCTCAAGTTCAATTACCCGAATGTCATCAGAAATGACTCCAATTCCGTTCTCCACACCTTCTCTGAAGAAGATGCAGTCAACGGCTATCTGCTGTGCAAGGGCATCCTTCAGAGGTTTGATTCCCTCCAGAAGATACTTGCCTTCCAGGTCGCGATATTTCTTTCTTGTGAGCTTTAGTGCACTTTTGAATATTTCGTTGCTTCTAGAAGTAATCTTTTTCATAAAAACGAATAGCCGGCAAGTACGCCGGCTATTGAAACACTTTGTCCCTTATTTCTTTAAGAAATCTGGAATGTCCATTCCAGGTAAGCCTTCGTAATCAGCCGATTCGCTTGCTGGAGTCACTTCAGGTGCAGAAGCATCTGCTGTGCTGTCAGCCTGCCTCGATGGAATCATTGAACCAAGATCTCTTGGCTTTTCAAATCCGGCTGCGATTACTGTAACTGCGATTTCATCCTGATATTCTTCCTTGATGGAAGTTCCGAGAATGATGATTGCATTTGGATCTGCTTCTTCGTCAATCTGTGATGCAACCTTGTCTACATCGAACATTGTCAGGTCCTTGCCGCCTGTAATGTTGATGAGTACTGCCTTGGCTCCTGAAATCTTAGTTTCAAGCAGCGGGCTGTTAACTGCGTTCTGAACGGCATCTTCAAGCTTAGTGTCGCCTCTGCCGTGTCCAACGCCCATGTGTACAACGCCTCTGTCCTTCATGATTGTAGTAACATCTGCGAAGTCCAGGTTGATAAGTGCGTCATCAACGATAATATCCGAAATTGACTGCACACCCTGCTTCAGAACATCGTCTGCCATTGAGAATGCATCCAGCAGTGATGTGTCTTCCATTACTGTTTCCAGAAGTTTATCATTTGGAACAACTACCAGAGAGTCAACATACTTCTTCAGGAACTTGATTCCCAGTTCAGCGTGTTCGCCTCTTTTTCTTCCTTCAAATCTGAATGGCTTTGTAACAACTCCTACTGTCAGGATTCCCATGTCCTTGGCAATCTTAGCAATAATAGGAGCAGCACCTGTTCCTGTACCGCCTCCCATTCCGCAGGTTACAAATACCATGTCGGAACCGGCTATGAACTTCTCCAGATCTTCAAGGTTCTCTTCTGCTGATTTCTGTCCAACCTCAGGATTTCCACCTGCGCCGAGACCCTTTGTCAGCTTCTCTCCAATCTGAATCTTTGTTTCTGCTCTGTTCTTTGCCAGAGCCTGCTTATCTGTATTTACTGCTACGAAAGTAACTCCTTTCATACCAGCTTCAATCATTCTGTTTATTGCATTACATCCGCCGCCGCCAACACCAATAACCTTGATTTCCTGCAGGGCGTTATCATTCATTTCAAATTGTAACATCAGAGTACCTCCCTAAGTTGTTCATACTTATGAGTAATTATAGCATATTTATCCTATGGCGTAAAGAAACAATAATCATTGTTATACACGCTTACAGTGCCCTTTTCGGTACCTTTCTGGTACAGATCATAGATAACTGATTTCAGTGTTCCGGACTCTATACAGGAAACAACATCTGTGTATTTTCCCGTGCAGCTCAGTTCGTCATAAACGTATGCATTAACCTTCTTGCCATCAAAGGATATTCTCTTGAAATACAGGTCATTTCTTTGAGTTATTGCTATGAAATCCATGGCCTTTTTAAGCATCTTTTCATCCTTGACCTTGATTTCTTTTCCCTTCTCCGCTTCTTTTACGGTCATGCCCTCAACAAGAGTGGATTTCTTCAGTTCAGAAACCACTTCTATAACTTTGCCTTCTCTGTCCGTCACCACATATTTCCTGCCAAAAAGAAACTGAGCAGTGCACTTCTTTTCCTTTACGGTTATTTCTATTTCAGACGGCAGCTTTCTTGAAACCTTTACATCCCTGATGTAAAGATTCTGTTTGATTCTGTGCTTAACCAGAAGCGGATGCACGTCAAAAACGCTCTCCCCTATTT
>JAKSSH010000022.1 GCA_024403155.1 Clostridia bacterium
TACATAACGAGAAATTCATGGAGGAATAATGATTACAGGAAAGCAGAGAAGTTATCTAAAAAAGCTGGGACAGGAACTGGACCCGATTGTATATATAGGAAAGTCAGATCTGACGGAGAACGTGCTGAAGGAGATGGATAATCTTCTGGAATCCCGCGAACTGATAAAGGTTAAGCTGCAGGAGGGTAGCACTCTTGATCCTAAGGAGTGTGCCAATGAAGCAGCTGAGTTTTTGAAGGCGGAATTCGTACAGGCCATAGGCAGGAAGTTCGTTCTCTACAGACAGGCTTCGGAAAAGGAAAAGAGAAAAATAGTGTTACCGAGATAAGCCATGGCAGAATTTAAAGTTTATTCGGAATTTGAGCCGATGGGGGATCAGCCCCAGGCCATCGAGACAATTGCAAATGGTATCAAAGAGGGTAAAAGAGCACAAACTCTAATGGGTGTAACCGGAAGCGGCAAGACATTCACAATGGCGAAAATCATTGAGAAGGTTCAGAAACCAACACTGGTTATAAGCCATAACAAAACTCTGGCAGCACAGCTTCACGGTGAATTCAGGGAATTCTTCCCGGATAACGCTGTGGAGTATTTTGTGTCTTATTATGACTATTACCAGCCGGAGGCATATGTGGCTTCAACTGACACATATATTGAAAAGGACTCTGACATCAATGATGAAATTGAGAAGCTCAGACACTCTGCAACAGCATCCTTAAGCGAACGTAAGGATGTTATTATTGTTGCCTCAGTTTCCTGCATATATGGACTTGGCAGCCCTGTTGACTATGAGAATCAGGTTATTTCACTGCGCCCCGGAATGGAAAAGGATCGTCAGGAACTTCTGAGAAAGCTTGTGGACATTCAGTACACCAGAAATGACATGGCATTTGAAAGAGGAAACTTCAGAGTACGTGGAGATGTAATCGACATTCACCCTGCAGGGGCCGAAAATGCTGTTAGAATCGAGCTCTTTGGTGACGAAGTAGAATCTATCAAGGAGATTAACCCGGTAACAGGGGAGATAATTGGACTTCGTAATCACGTGGCAATTTATCCTGCCTCACATTATGTTTCAAGCCCTGAGAAGATCGAACACGCAGTAGAAACAATTAATGAAGAAATGGTTGACCGTGTTCAGTGGTTCAAGGACAGAGGCAAGCTGATTGAAGCTCAGCGTATCGAACAGCGCACAAGATATGATATGGAAATGCTAAGGGAAATAGGTACATGCAAAGGCATAGAAAACTATTCCCGCCATCTGGTTGGACTGGAACCGGGCAGTCGTCCATACACACTGATTGATTATATTCCGGACGACTTTCTGATTATAATTGATGAATCTCATGTAATGCTTCCGCAGCTTCGTGCAATGTATAACGGAGACAGAGCAAGAAAGCAGTCACTGGTTGACTTCGGTTTCAGGCTGCCGTCAGCACTGGACAACAGACCGCTGAAATTTGAGGAATTCAACAGTCTGGTTAATCAGATTGTTTATGTAAGTGCAACGCCGGCAGAGTATGAGAAGGAAGAAAGCGGCGGGGTATCTGCAGAACAGATTATCCGTCCTACCGGGCTGCTTGATCCGGTTATAGAAACACATCCGACAGAGGGACAGATTGACCATCTCATAGGAGAAATAAACAAGGTTACAGCCAGGGGTGAAAGAGTGCTTGTAACAACTCTTACCAAAAAGATGGCAGAGAGCCTGACGGATTACCTGAAGAACGCAGGACTTAAGGTGAGATATCTTCATTCGGAAATCGATACTCTGGAGAGAATGGAAATCATCCGTGATTTAAGAATGGGAGTGTTCGACGTTCTGGTGGGAATCAACCTGCTGAGAGAAGGTCTGGATATTCCGGAGGTTTCTCTGGTGGCAATTCTGGATGCTGACAAGGAAGGCTTCCTGCGTACTGAAACATCACTGATACAGACCATAGGACGTGCTGCCCGTAATGTGGACAGTAAGGTTATAATGTACTGCGACGGAATCAGCAAGGCTATGAGAGCGGCAATAGATGAGACAGAACGTCGTCGTCGCATACAGAATGAATATAACGTTGAGAACGGAGTAACACCAGTCAGTGTACGCAAGGGTATCAGAGAGGTTATTGAAGCCACTGCAAAGGCAGAAGATGCGGAAGGGTATGATTCGTTCCTTGCAGGTCGCAAGCCTTCAGAACTTACGAAGAAGGAACTGCATGATTATGTAGGAAAACTCGAAAATGAAATGAAACAGGCAGCGGCAGATCTGCAGTTTGAACGGGCGGCAGAACTGAGAGACCTGGTATTTGAATATAAAGCGAAAATGTGAGAAACAAAATGGCAAAAGATATAGTAATAAAAGGAGCAAAAGAGAATAATCTGAAGAGTCTGGATGTGACGATTCCAAGAGATAAAATGGTGGTACTCACCGGACTGTCCGGAAGCGGCAAGTCGTCCCTGGCTTTTGATACCATATATGCAGAGGGACAGCGCAAGTATATGGAATCATTGTCTTCCTATGCCCGTCAATTTCTGGGACAGATGGAAAAGCCTAATGTTGAATCGATCGAAGGATTGAGTCCGGCAATTTCCATTGATCAGAAGACAACGAATCATAATCCGCGTTCAACTGTGGGAACAGTGACGGAGATATATGACTATCTCAGACTTATGTACGCCCGTATAGGTATACCTCACTGTCCAGTATGCGGCAGGGAAATTACCAGTCAGTCTGTTGACCAGATTGTTGAGACCCTCATGCTTGAAGGTGAGGGAACGAAGCTCACCATAATGGCACCTGTTGTCAGAGCAAGAAAAGGCCAGCATGAAAAGTTAATAGACAGAATTCACAGGGAAGGCTTCACCAGAGCAAGAATTGATGGAGAAATGGTTCATCTGGATGAGGACGAAATCAGTCTGGAAAAGACATTCAAGCACACCATAGAAATCGTTGTGGACAGAATCAAGGTAAAGGATGGAGCCCAAAGCAGACTTGCAGAAGCCTGTGAGCTTGCAATTCTTCATGGTGAAGGTCTTGTTCAGGTTCTTATCCAGAAAGATGACCGCAGTGAGGAGAAAACATTCAGCACATCACTGGCATGTCCTGAGCACGGTGTAAGCATCGACGAGCTTGAACCTAGAATGTTCTCCTTCAACAACCCTCTTGGCGCATGTCCTGAATGCAAGGGACTGGGATTCATTAACACAATAGACCCGGACCTTCTGATTCCGGATCAGAATCTGAGCATTCTGGATAAAGCACTTGGTAATGCTTTTGCAAGTATGGAATACACCAGCTACTACTGGCAGGTTATCAAGGCTCTGGCAGACAAATACGATGCAGATCTGACTCTCCCATACAAAAAACTTCCGAAGAAATTCAGGGATGTTCTGCTGTATGGAAGTGGAGACGAAACGCTTAAATACGACTACACAAACAGACGTGGAGAAGTTCAGCACAGGAATCACACCTATGAAGGTATAATTCCTAACATGGAAAGACGCTATCAGGAATCAAACTCTGACTGGATCAAAAACAAGATTGAATCATTTATGCACACTGCAGAATGTTCTGCATGTCATGGCAGAAAGCTTAGAGATGAGCTGCTGGCAGTAACCGTTAGCGGCAAGAACATCATGGAATTCTGCGACATGTCTGTGGTTGAGGCTCTGGATTTTCCGGAAAACATTGAACTGAGCGAAACCCACATGAAGATTGCTGCAGAGATAATCAAGGAAGTAAAAGGAAGACTCCAGTTCCTTGAAAATGTTGGACTGGATTATCTCACCCTGAGCCGTGCGGCCAGAACTCTTTCAGGAGGCGAATCCCAGAGAATAAGACTGGCCACACAGATCGGTTCCGGTCTGGTGGGAGTATCATATATTCTTGATGAGCCAAGCATCGGACTTCACCAGAAGGACAACGAGAAACTGCTGCAATCCCTTAGAGGTCTAACTGATCTGGGCAATACTCTGATTGTTGTTGAACATGATGAGGAAACGATGTATGCGGCAGACCACATCATAGATATCGGTCCGGGAGCAGGAATTCACGGGGGCGAGCTGGTATGTCAGGGAACAGTTGAAGACATCAAGGCATGTTCTGAATCCATTACCGGACAGTTCCTTAGCGGCAAAAGAAGCATTTCAGTACCTAAGGTAAGAAGAGATGGCAACGGTAAATATGTCACTGTTAAGGGTGCTGAAGAAAACAACCTGAAGAAAATAGATGTTAAGTTTCCTCTGGGCAAGTTCATATGTGTTACCGGGGTTTCGGGTTCAGGCAAAAGCAGTCTTGTAAATGAGATTCTGTATAAAGCCGGTGCCGCGGAAATAAATAAGTCAAAGGATAAACCGGGAAAGCACAAGACCATTAATGGACTTTCCAATGTGGACAAGATTATCAATATTGACCAGCAGCCAATAGGCAAGACGCCAAGGTCAAACCCTGCAACATATACGGGAGTGTTCACTCATATAAGGGACCTGTTTGCTCAGCTTCCTGAGGCCAAGATAAGAGGCTATGGAAAGGGCAGATTCAGTTTCAATGTTAAGGGTGGCCGCTGCGAGGCATGTAATGGTGACGGAATAATCAAGATTGAGATGTTGTTCCTGCCGGATGTATATGTACCGTGCGAAGTCTGCAAGGGTAAGAGATACAATCGTGAAACTCTGGAGGTCAAGTACAAGGGAAAGAACATATTCGATGTTCTGGACATGAATGTAAGTGAGGCTCTGGAGTTCTTCAAGAACCATCCAACAATAAACAGACAATTGCAGACCCTTGAAGATGTGGGACTGGGATATATTAAGCTTGGGCAGCCGTCCACACAGCTTTCCGGAGGAGAGGCTCAGAGAATCAAGCTTGCTTCAGAGCTGTCAAAGAGAAGCACAGGCAGGACTCTGTACATTCTGGATGAACCTACAACAGGTCTTCACTTTGCAGATGTTGAAAGACTTCTTGAAATGCTGCAGAAACTGGTTGATCATGGGAATACGGTTGTGGTTATTGAGCACAACATGGATGTAATTAAATCTGCAGACCACATTATCGATCTGGGACCTGACGGAGGCTACAGAGGAGGCACAATTGTAGCCGAAGGAACACCTGAGGAAGTGGCAAAGGTGAAAAAGTCCTATACTGGACAGTTTTTGAAGAAATTGCTATAATCACAAGGAAACTAACACTCGGTTAAGGAGAGAAAAGATGATTGAAAAACTGAACCTGACCATGCTGACAGACTTTTATGAGCTTACCATGGCCAATGGATATTATGAAGCAGATATGAAGGACGACATTGCATATTTTGACATGTTCTTCAGAAAGATTCCTGATGATGGTGGATATGCAATCATGGCAGGGCTTGAACAGGTTATTGAATATCTGGACAACCTTAAGTTTACAGATAAGGACATTGAATATCTCAGAAGCAAGAAATTCTTCAGCGAAAAGTTCCTTGCGTATCTTAAGGAATTCAAGTTCACATGCGACGTATGGGCAGTTCCTGAAGGAACACCAATCTTCCCGTATGAGCCAATCATTACAGTAAGAGGACCAGTAATGCAGGCGCAATTTGTGGAAACAATGATTCTTCTTCTGGTTAATCACCAGTCACTTATTGCCACTAAGGCGAGCAGAATTGTAAGAGCAGCGCAGGGAAGACCGATTATGGAATTCGGAACACGTCGTTCCCACAGTACAACAGCTGCAATTTACGGAGCAAGAGCATCATACATCGGCGGATGTGCAGGCACTGCATGTACAATTGCTGATGAGGAGTTTGGCACACCTGCTCTGGGAACAATGGCACACAGCTGGGTTCAGATGTTCCCTAATGAATATGAAGCATTCAAGACATATACGAAGATTTATCCAACCAATGCAACTTTACTGGTTGATACATACAATGTTCTGAAGTCAGGGGTTCCTGCAGCCATTAAGGTTTTCAAGGAACTGGATCCTCCGAACAAGGGAATCAGAATTGACAGTGGAGACATTGCGTATCTCACAAAGAAGGCAAGAAAGATGCTGGATGATGCAGGTCTTGAAGATTGTAAGATTGTTATTTCAAACTCACTGGATGAATACATCATCAGAGACGTACTGCTTGAAGGAGCATGCATAGACTCATTTGGAGTGGGCGAGAGACTGATTACAGCCAAGTCAGAACCTGTGTTTGGAGGAGTTTACAAGCTTTCAGCGCTGGAAACAGACGGGGAAATGATTCCTAAAATCAAGATCAGCGAAAACGTTGAGAAGATTACAAACCCTGGATTCAAGACCATCTGGAGACTGTTTGATAAGGAAACAGACAGAGCACTGTGCGATATCATTGCACTGAACGATGAACCGGCACCATCAGGAGAAGAATTTGAAATATTTGATCCTAATGCAGTATGGAAACGTAAGACGATTACAAACTTCTATGCCAAGAACCTGAGAGAGCAGGTGTTCAAGGAGGGCAAGAAGTGCTACGAAAGTCCTTCCATTGGAGAAATCAAGAAGTACTGCAAGGAACAGCTTGATCTTATGTGGGATGAAATGAAGCGTTTTGAAAATCCTCAGACATATTATGTTGACCTTTCACAGAAACTGTGGGATCTGAAGCATAAGATGATTGGCGAGAACAAATAAGAACAGAAATGCAAATTAAAAGGAGCTGTTGCATTAACTGCAACAGCTCCTTGTTTTCTTGTTGATTTATCATTATGCTTTATCTACAGAACCAAGAACATTCTTAATCTTGTGTGCCACCATATCCTTAACAGCCTGACGTGCAGGTTTCAGATATTGACGAGGGTCAAAGTGTTCAGGGTTTTCTGCCATGTACTTACGAATTGTTGCTGTCATTGCAAGTCTGATATCTGAATCGATATTGATTTTGCAGACTGCCAGTTCTGCAGCATGACGAAGCTGTTCTTCAGGAATGCCGATGGCATCAGGCATGTTCCCTCCGTATTGATTTACGATTTTCACAAAGTCCTGAGGAACTGATGATGAACCGTGAAGTACGATAGGGAAGCCAGGGATTCTTTTGATGCATTCCTCCAGAACGTCAAAGCGGAGTGGAGGAGGTACCAGAATACCTTTCTCGTTGCGTGTGCACTGGGCTGCCTTGAACTTATATGCGCCATGTGATGTTCCAATGGCAATTGCCAGAGAGTCGCAACCGGTTTTTGTAACAAATTCCTCAACTTCTTCAGGACGTGTGTAGCTTTCGGTTCCGGCTTCGACACACACTTCGTCTTCGATGCCTGCCAGAGTACCTAGCTCAGCCTCTACAACAACACCATGATCATGTGCGTATTCAACTACCTGTTTAGTAATCTTTATGTTTTCTTCAAAGGGCATTGATGAACAATCGATCATTACGGAAGTGAAACCACCGTCGATGCATGATTTGCATACTTCAAAACTGTCGCCGTGATCCAGATGCAGTGCAATAGGAATGTCAGGATTTTCTTCAACAGCAGCCTCAACCAGTTTCACAAGATATGTGTGGTTGGCGTACTTTCTGGCACCCTTTGAAACCTGCAGTATAACCGGACTGTTCAGCTCACCGGCTGCTTCTGTAATACCCTGTACAATTTCCATGTTGTTAACATTGAATGCACCGATGGCATATCCGCCGTCGTAAGCTTTTTTGAACATCTCTGTTGTTGTAACTAAAGCCATATTCTGCCTCCTTAATTATTCCTCTGCTGCTTCATCGGCCTGAGTTTCTTCTGTTTCAGCCTGTGTAGTAGCCTCGGTTGTTGGTTGTGCAGTTTCTACAGTCTGGGTTGTTTCCGTTTTTGCCTGCTCAGCAGCAAGCTTTGCCGGATAATCCATGATTGCACCGATACGGTTGTAAATCAGAAAACCTGCAACTACAAGTATTATCAGGACGATAATTATATCGTTTTTACTATAAAAAAAGTCTTTGATGCGATTCATTGAAATTGCTCCCTTCACATACATCATTACAATACCACATTTTGTGGTTTTGCTCAATGATTTTAGTTAAAATACACTAGAAAATAACCGTCTCAATGTCTTGTATATAACATTATTGTTAGTGTATAATATATTGATTAACGGAAGGCATAGGAAAACATGGTTAAAATCCAGATAAATTCTAATGATGCAGGGCAGAGGCTGGACAGATTTCTCAAGAAATATCTTAAGAAAGCACCTCTCAGCGCCATTTACAAGATAATAAGAAAAGACCTGAAGTTAAACGGCAAGAGGGCCAAGGAGGACACCGTTCTATCTGAAGGGGATGAGCTTGCGCTGTACATGAGTGATGAAAGGCTCGAGGAGCTTACAAGACAGCCTAAGAATCACAGAGCAAAGCGTCAGTTCAGAATTGCCTATGAGGACGACAGCGTGCTTATTGTTGAAAAGCCATGGGGCCTTCTGACACATGGAGATTCTCACGAAAAGAAGAATACCCTGATGAATCAGGTGTGCGGTTATCTGCAGGATAAGGGTGAATATGACCCGGGAAAGGAAAAATCCTTTACTCCGTCACCGGTTAACAGATTGGACAGAAACACCACAGGTCTTGTTATTTTCGGCAAGACCGGAGAGAGTCTGAGACAGCTTACAAAACTGATCAGACAGAGGGACGGCATTTCCAAGTATTACGTGACCATTGTAGCTGGAGATATTTCGGAAGAAATGGTCATTGATGATTCGCTTTTAAAGATTCAGGACAAAAACAGAGTTCGCATTTCAGATAAGGGACAGAGTGCAAAGTCAATAGTGAGACCTTTCAGAAGAAGACCTGATGGCAGGTATTCTGTTGTGGAGGTTGAGCTTGTAACGGGAAGAACTCATCAGATCAGAGTGCATCTGGCAGGCAGGGGATTTCCATTGGTCGGAGACTCCAAGTATGGGGTGAAAGTTCAATGTGCAACCACACAACTGCTCCATGCATACAGACTGAAATTCGGAGAAATAGAGGGAGTTTACACTGAACTTGCAGGACTCTCGGGACTAGAGGTGAAATCTGAAATACCTTCAGATTTTGAAAGGGTTTGGAAGGAATTATAAATGCAGGAAGAACAGACCAGAGAATTAGAAGAAAAGAAACCTAAAAAGAAGAATAGCTTCCTTAAGGATCTCTTTAAGGACATTATCATTGCCATCATTATTGTCATAGCAATAACGCTGGTAATAAAGCCTACAATCGTTAAGGAAACATCCATGCTTTATACACTGCAGGAAAATAATTATCTTATTGTGAACAAGCTGGCATATCTGGGCAAGGATCATCCTGACAGAGGAGATATCATTGTATTCAGATCAGAGCTGAACAAAGGGGACAAGGAGAACATTCTGCTTATAAAGAGAGTTATCGGCGTTGAAGGAGATACAATCGAATTCAGAGACAATCAGGTATACAGAAACGGAAAACTTCTTAAGGAGGATTATCTCTATGAGGAGAAACCTGAGGAAAGATGCTATCTGGACGGAGAAACATTTACCGTAGGCAGGGATGAAGTCTTTGCCATGGGTGACCACAGATCAGTAAGCAGAGACAGCAGAGATCCGGAGGTTGGAAATGTATCTGAAGACAGGATTATGGGAAAGGCATTTCTGAGATTGTATCCGTTTGATAAAATTGGATTGCTATAGGGGACAGGAAGAGAATGAAATTAGTTGCCAACAACAAAAAAGCCAGACATGATTTCTTCATTGAAGATACCTACGAAGCGGGAATTGCACTTACTGGCACCGAGATTAAATCCGTGCGCATGGGTAAGGTCAGTATCAAGGAAAGCTTCGCTAAGGTTGAAAGAGGAGAGATTATTCTACATGGCATGAATATAAGCCCTTATGAACAGGGCAACAGGTTCAATGTGGATCCCGTCAGACCGAGAAAGCTGCTTTTGCATAAGCGGGAGATACAGAAGCTGATTGGATATACCACACAGGAAGGTCTGACACTGGTGCCTCTGAGAATGTACATTAACGACAGAGGCAGGGCCAAGGTGGAACTGGCGGTGGCCAGAGGTAAGAAGAACTACGATAAGAGACACGACATTGCTAAACGTGACGCTGATAGAAGAATGCAGCAGGCGGTAAGACGCTAGGTGCAAAAGCAGACTACAGGAGGAGAAAATGCAGGATTTATTCAGTAAGATAGGAAAGTTCGCAGGTGCAGCAGCTGATTCGGCAACAAGCAAGGCTGAGGAAATGCGCGAAATCAACAAGCTGAAAGGCGAGCAGAGTGAAATGAAAACAGAGTACTCATCAGTAAAGAGAAAGCTGTCCGAATATGTATTCAAGAAATATCAGGACGGCGAGCTTGAAGATGAAACTCTTAAGGAATTCTGTGAAAAGATGCAGAGCCTTCGCGATTCCATCGATCAGATTGACGAGGATATCAAGGAAGTAAAGAAGGACTTTGAAGAAAAAGCAGCCGCAAGAGCGGAGGAAAGAAACAGACTGTAAAGTACAGCGGGATTTCTGCTGATCTTTCAGATATATGGGGATGTTCAGGTTTCGACGGGGGTGTGGAAACCGGATAAGCGAGCCGAAGTTGCCAGTCTTCGTAAAAAGGGCACGTTAAAGATAAACGCTAAAACTAACAATAATTTCGCACTGGCAGCATAGTTCTGCCCCGCGCGTTCTCCCGGGTTCACCTGCAGGCCCGGATCAGAACGTCAAAGATGCAGGAAACCTTCGTGTGAGCTCCCGGTAGCGCGAAGGACTTACGGGATAGCTGATTCTTCAGCCTGCTTATGGGCGGCTGATGAAGCGAAATACTAAAACATAAGCTGCACTCGGAGAAATTTCGGTGAAAATGCTTTCGGACATGGGTTCGATTCCCATCATCTCCACCAAAAATAGCTGATTTCAGTGATCTGAAGTCAGCTTTATTTCTGTTGATATCAGACAGATAGCTGTATATCTGACAATTCCGTATCTGGTATGGCTGACCTTTGCAGGATATCTGAATCTGGGAGTATATTTTCTTAACAGGTAAAATGTGCATTTAGTGTATATTTCCAATGATATGTGTTAAGATTAACAAAAATACAGAAAATGAAAAGGGATTATTATGAAAAAACTGCTCAGACTTCAGAGTGCACTTCTGAAGGAAATAGACAAATACGAAAAACTCGTTCCAGAACGTGATCACTTTATTGACTGGGAACGAGTACATATTGTAAGCTGCGCGAAGATAGGGTACAGATTGGCTCAGGAACGGGGACTGGATCCGATACTTGCTGCATCTGCGTGTGCCTGTCATGACTATGGAAGAATAATCAATGGCAAACAGAAAGACCATGCAGAATTCGGATATCTGCATGTTAAAGATTTTCTCCGTGGCACAAGATTATTCAGTGAAGATGAGATACTTCAGATTGCAAACGCGGTGAAAAATCACAGCAAAAAAGGTGAGATAGGTGAGCCTCTGGAAGAACTGGTTAAAGATGCGGACGTTATTGATTTTTATGAATATGGATATGATGTAGCAAACAAACCTCAGCAGGATCGTCTTGAGAAACTTATGGGACATAAGATAAAAGGATTGAAATTTTCCGATGAATAATCTTGGATATACAGCTGAAGAAAATATATTGTTTAAGAGATACAGCTGGCTTTTTCTGGTCAGCTTCTCTTTTTTGTGCGTATGTGCCAATTGCTGCAGATTGAATTTTTCTTCGGCAATTCCCCTCATGACAGAGGAAGGATGGACAACATCTCAGCTTGGAATAATAACCGGTATCTTTTTCTGGGTATATGCAGTGGGGCAGGTAATAAACGGAAGACTGAGCGATATCTTGGGATCGAAGAAGCTCATTGTTTCGGCATCTGTTCTCACAGGGGTGATCAATATTATTATTGGATTCCAAAACAATCTGACGGTGATTGCAATTCTATGGGGAATTAACGGCATTTTCCAATCTGTTATATGGACTCCGGGTGTTGCTGCACTAAACAACTGGTGGCCGGGGAACAAACTAGGCTTTGCAACAGGTTTCGCACATGCCTTTAATGGTCTGGGACAGGGCGTATGTGCCCTTGTTGTTTCCCTGGCATTCTATATTATACCTGAATATGGCTGGAAATCAGCATTCTGGATCCCTGCAATACTTCCAATAATTGCAGTAATACCATTTATGATCTTTGCAAAACAGCAGCCTGAAGAAATTGGACTGCGACCATATACTGAAATAGACGAGCAAAAGGCAAAGAGGGAAGAAGAACTGAAAAAGATAAAGAATCAGAGAGGCAAAATTTATCCATATATGTTCCTTCTGAAAATGCCGGCATTTCTTCCATGGCTTATAATGGCATTCTTTATAGGGATCGTCAGGTATGGTCTCTTAACGTGGATACCATACTATTATGTAGATAATTATGGGGAAACAATTACATCAAGCCTTTCCAGCACATTTATTGTGCCGCTAGGTATGGCAGTAGGGACCTTGGTTATTCCATGGCTGACTGATATATTCTGTCCGGATAACCGTTTTATGGCAGTTATCTTTAGTGGTGTTGCTGCTACAGTAATAGTCGTACTGTTCTTTATGGTAGAACCCGGAATTGTAGCAAAATTTCTTCTTTTCTTTGCAGGATTTTTCATATATGCAATGAATGGTCTTATGTGGACTTTCGCATCGGATGTTGGAGGAAGAATTTTCTCGGGCACTGCATCAGGATTGCTGAACTTTGCTTCTTATCTGGGAGCAGGATGCCAGTCTGCGGTTTTTGGTTTTGTGCTGGCAAGATCTAACTGGAATTCAGTATTTCTGACTATGGCTATATGTCTGGTTGTTATTGTTATACTGGCAGTTGCCAGACATAAAGCTTGATATAAAAATCAGATTGTTCAGAAAAATAAGACTTTGATAATACTCTATGTTTTATACAGAAAGCATGTCTACTTTATGATTTTCTATTTCCATTCCGGTGACAATAATGCTATGATTACATTGTCTGCGTCATTTTATATTATGATTACAGTAATTCTATGATAGCAAAGGAGTAATAAATGCTTAAACAGTTAAAAGGCGACGCATTGCTGATGTTGACAGCAATAATATGGGGAACATCATTTGTTGCCCAGAAAGAGGGAATGGATCTTATAGGCCCATTCGCTTTTAATGGAACCCGCACAGTTATCGGAGCGCTCGTTCTGATTCCGGTTATTCTTATACTTGATCGCATCAGAAAAAACAGGGCAATTGCCGAGGGAACATATGTTGAGCCATCTAAAGAAGAAATGAAGGAAGGAAACAAGACGCTGATTATCGGCGGAATCTGCTGCGGCCTGGCACTGTTTACAGCAGGTAATGTACAGCAGATCGGCATATTCTATACTTCTGTTGCACATTCGGGATTTATTACCGCCCTTTATGTTGTTATTGTTCCTATCCTTGGGCTCTTTGTAAGGAAAAAGGTAACACCGGTGATGTGGGGATGTGTAATTGCAGCGGCAGTGGGACTATATCTCCTCTGCATTCCGGCAACAGGTTTCGGAAGCATCAATATAGGTGACATCATAATATTCCTGTGTGCAATATGCTTTGCAATACATATCCTTGTAATAGATTACTTTTCACCTAAGGTTGACGGAGTGAAATTGTCCTGCATACAGTTCTTTGTGGCAGGAATTCTGTCCCTTATTGTGACACCGATCATTAATCCTGCACTAGGATTTGATATACCTACAGTTTCGACAATGCTTGGCTCATGGCTGCCCGTTCTGTATTCAGGTGTACTTTCATGCGGTGTGGCATATACACTTCAGATTGTTGCGCAGAAAGATACAGATCCTACTATTGCTTCAATGATACTCTGTCTTGAATCAGTGTTTGCACTGATTGCAGGAATGATTATTCTCGGCGAAATGATGAGTTTTAGAGAAATAATTGGATGCGTTGTTATGTTTGCTGCAATTGTTGTTGCAAATCTTCCGGCTAAAGAAAAGACAGAAATTGAAGAGCAGTAAATGACAGAAAACAGAATCAGTAAGAAAAATGTAATAAAAATAGCTGGTGCATATGTGGCCTGGGTTATGGGCTCGGGATTTGCCACAGGACAGGAGATTCTCCAGTTCTTCACCAGCTATGGATTCTATAGCTTTATCCTGCTGGTTATTAATCTGGCAGGATTTCTGCTGATTGGACCTGTAATTCTTCAGGCAGGCCAGGAACATAGATTTGATAAAGAGTATAATCATTTTGTTTATTTCTGTGGAAAGAAACTGGGGTGGTTCTATACTAACTTCCTGCCTCTGGCACTGTTTGCTGGAATGGTGATTTTAATTTCCGGCTCCGGCGCAACCCTTGAAGAGTACTATGGTCTTAATCACTATGTTGGTGCCATTATAATGGCTGCATTGGCTTTGGTAGCATACATTGTGGGATTTCAGAGATTCATCAGTGTTGTATCATTTATCGGACCAACAATCATCGCATTCTGTCTGGTGGTTGGGATAGTAACTGTTGTACGAGATTTCGGTGATTTAAGCGCCGTGAATAATTATG
>JAKSSH010000023.1 GCA_024403155.1 Clostridia bacterium
GATCTGCAAAATCAGGATACTCTTCCTTCAAAACTCTATTACATTCAGTTACTACTATTTCACCACCGGTACCCGAAGCAACACGACCCAGTATCTGAACATATTTAAGATCATAAAACAGGCCATAAAGCACCAGTGTATGCGCAAGATAGACTCCTATTGATTCAAATATCCTGCGGGCTCCTATAAGCATTCTGATGCCGCAGTGGCCATCGCAATATGGTGCTGCATCGCAGGCCTGTGCAGGCTCTGCACCGTGGCTGATTTTACCCTCCAGAATATCCTGAACCACCTTCAGCTTTTCTGCAGGTGTAAGGTTTTCATCAAGAGCAATTCCTGCTGCAGGAGCAAGCTTGATTACGCTGTCCTGAGAGAAATATGTGGCACCAACTCCCCTGTCTCCTGACCATGGATCTGCCATAGATTTATCATTTAAATCAACAGGTGCAAAGGCAAGCTCGTTGAACCAGCCAAGCACATTTCTGTCTGCGTTTACATATCCACCGGCTTCGCTTGTTCCCATGGCGATTCCCATTACCGGGGCTACTCCCATACTCATTGCTCCTGCCAGAGCTGTAACATCCCCGTCGTTAGCTACAACAATTGGAACATCACCGATTTCAGCAGCGGCACGATCATAAACCGTCTTAACCTGATCCCAGTCTTTTCTGTCTATCTTCAGGAATATAGATGAAACCATTGGAGCGTTTCCAATGAGAACCCCGGCAGTTGAAACACCGATACCATCTACTCTAGGCATCTTCGATGCTGCAGTTCTGAATGAATCCAGAATCCCTTCATACTGATATGAAATGTCCTCAGAAAGTTTAGGGTGCCATACAACCTCTTCCGAGTATACAGTTTCGCCATCAATTACAGCAGATACCTTTCTGTCTGAGCCGCCTGCATCAAATCCGATTCTGCAGCCCTCCAGATGTCCCCCAACGGACTTGTCCGTATCATTTGCCTTTGGAAGATTCTCCGGCTTACAGATTTCAAATTCGAAATTCCTCTCATATGTGTTCATCATGAAGTTAACATCAAAGTCTCTGGCAGCTCCCAGAACGTAATCTTCCCTTACCTTCCTGGCCTCTTCATCTGCTCCGCACACGGTAACCTTCCAGCCGCCTACGCTCCAAAGACAGAACTTGATGTATCTTTCCAGGTATCTCAGGTTTGCTTCTTCGAAGGATTCGTCTCTCAGCCTGGTTTCGAATACGGTAACCTTGCCCTCTTCTCTTTCGATGGCAATTCCCACCGGGCGGGTTGCTTCCTTTTCATACTCAATCATCCACACTCCCATAGGAATAAAATCCTGATCAAGTGGCGGTATGTTTTTTACGTCAATTTCAATCCCTAAATAATTCATCTTTCTCTCCTTATTTAACTGCATCCTTTACTATGCGGTTCATCTCATCCCATTTTCTTTCCATGTCAGCCACCAGTGCCATCTGGCTTCTTGCTCTAACCAGATTATGTCCCGGATACTTTGTAGCGAAGTACTTGTCTCCGTTAAGATAATCTGTCAGGAATCTTACCGCCAGTTCCAGGGTTATTGTCTTGGCTCCCAGAGGCAGCATCTCTATTTCCCTTCCGGTCAGGCCTTTGCATGCCGAAACAAATCCCTTCGTAAACACTTCGAACAGATGCATGTCACACTGTATCTTCGCAAGGTCTGTTTCATCTTCTGCAGCTGTTGATGCCCCGAATCTCACGCAGTCGCCGTAGTCGTATAAAGCCAGCCCCGGCATGACAGTATCCAGGTCTATCACGTACAGAAGCTTTCTGGTATCTGCATCCAACAGCACGTTGTTAAGCTTCGTATCATTGTGAGTTACTCTTGTAGGAAGCTCACCGGAATCTCTCATGCCCTGCAGCCTTCCAGCCTCCTGTTCTCTTGCCAGTGCAAAAGCAATCTCGTCCTTTGCCTCATCAATTCTTGGAGCTAAAGTCTGGTCTGCTTTTGCATTATCCATAGCCTCATGGAGCAGTCTGAATCTGTCCTGAGTATTGTGGAAGTTCGGAATGGTTTCATGAAGGGTCTCTGCAGGATAATCTGCCAGATCCGAAATGAAAGTACCAAATGCCACTGCACATTCATAGAAATCCTCATCTGTTTCAGGTTCTTCTATGCTTATTGAATTCTCTGCGAACGGGGACACTCTGTAGTAACCATCAGCCTTAACGTATGTGTTTCCACTCTTTGTCTTCACCGGAGCGATAACGTGAGCAGTGGTTCCTTCAGCCTTAGCCTTGTTTTCAAGGTAATCCGTCACACCTGAGATGTTCTCCATTAGGGCAGGCACGTCCTTGAAGGCTTCCTCGCTTACTCTCTGAAGAATGTATCTTTTGCAACTATCTGTTGTAACCAGAAATGTGTTGTTGATCAGACCGTTTCCAAAAGCCTCACAGCTTACAGGCTCGCTGTCCAGATTGAAGTCCGCCAGTATCTCTTTGTAATTCATTTATTCTCCTTTTTCAAAATGAGCCGCGGTACACGTCCCCGCGACTCATTTATGCTATTCTACTGTTACTGATTTTGCCAGGTTCTTTGGCTTGTCTATGTTGCAGCCCTTTTCCAGTGCCACATAGTAAGCAAATATCTGGAGCGGTATTACCGCCAGCACCGGTGCCACTTCATCTGCACACTGCGGAATATAGATTACTTCGTCTGAGGTCTTTTCTATTTCCGTCTTGCCTTCCTTGGCCAGTCCAATGATGTGAGCTCCTCTTGCCTGAACCTCCACGATGTTTGAAACCATCTTTTCATATAGCCTGTCCTGGGTTGCCAGTGCAACTACCAGAGAATCCTTGTCCATCAAAGCGATGGTTCCGTGCTTAAGTTCGCCAGCTGCAATTGCGAAGGAATGGATGTAGGATATTTCCTTCAGCTTCAGTGAGCCTTCATATGAAACCCCACTGTCAAGACCTCTTCCGATGAAGAATACATGGTCGTTGAAGTGATATCTTTCAGCCAGCTTTTTATACTTTTCTTCGCTTAGAAGAATTCTGTCCACCTTGCCAGGCAGATCCTTAAGCTCCTTCAGCATGAAGTCGTAGTATTCCTTGTCGATTGTGCCCTTTGTTGATCCCATATAGAGACCAATCAGATACATGCAGATAAGCTGTGTTGTGTATGCCTTTGTTGAGGCAACTGCAACTTCCGGTCCAGCCAGTGTGTAGAACACATCGTGTGACTCACGGGCGATAGAACTTCCAACTGCATTTACTACTGACAGAATTCTTGCTCCTCTGTCCTTGGCGTCACGAAGAGCTGCCAATGTATCCAGAGTTTCCCCTGACTGAGAGATTGCAATGAACAGAGTCTTGTCATCAATGAATGTGTCTCTGTATCTGAACTCTGAAGCCACGTCAATTTCAACAGGAATCTTTGTCATCTTCTCTATTACCATCTTGCCAACCAGTCCTGCATGATAAGCCGTACCGCAGGCGATGATATAAATCTTGTTGAAGTTGTCGATATCTTCCTTTGTCATCGAGATGTCATCCAGCTTGATTGAATCATCAGGATTCAGTCTGTTAAGAAGTGTTTCCTGGATTACCTTTGGCTGTTCATGGATTTCCTTCAGCATGAAGTGGTCATATTCTGCCTTGTCAGCAGCGTCTGCCTTCCACTCAACTGCCTGGATATCTCTCTGAACCTCGTTGCCGTTTTCGTCATATATTACTACTGAGTCCTTTGTGAGAACTACAGTTTCATTGTTCTCAATAAAGTATACGTCTCTGGTGTATTTCAGAAGAGCCGGTACATCACTGGCAATCATATTGAATCCGTTGCCTGCGCCTACAACCAGTGGAGCATCCTTACGAACTGCCACAATCTTATCAGGCTCTGCCGCAGCCATTGCAGCCACCGCATATGCACCGCGCATTTCCTCAACAGCCTTATTAACTGCATCCAGCAGATCCCCATCATAGTAAAGACCAATCAGATGCGCAATTACTTCTGAGTCTGTTTCAGACTTGAACTTGATTCCGTATTCCTCAGCAAGCCACTCACGAAGCTCCTGGTAGTTCTCAATGATTCCATTGTGAACGATTGCAATGGAGTTATCCATGTTTCCATGAGGATGAGCGTTCAGTTCAGTTGGTTTACCATGGGTTGCCCATCTGGTATGTCCGATTGCAACAGGCGCATCAAATGCAGGATCTGAAATCTTTGCTTCCAGATTCTTCAGTTCTCCTACGGCCTTTGTGATCTGAATCGCACCGCTTACCGGCATTGCAATTCCAGCTGAGTCGTAACCTCTATACTCAAGACGTCTAAGTCCGTCTATTACTTTCTCCTTGGCATAATCACTGCCAATATATCCTACTATTCCGCACATTCCATCTATCTCCCTTTAGCTGAATCTCTTTGTAATGAGTCTGGCCAGTTTCTGAGCCTTTGCAGTAATATCTTCTGTATCCTGTCCCTCAATCATTACTCTAACAAGAGGCTCTGTGCTTGACGGTCTGATAAGAACTCTGCCGTCTTCTCCCAGTTCCTCTTCAATTTCAGCTATCATAGCCTTGATTTCAGGATCCTTGTTGAACTTGGATTTGTTCTCTATTTTTACCTTGGCATTCTTTAATACCTGAGGGAATATTTCTATTTCGTCACTTGCCTGACTTGCTGACTTTCCTGAAAGAATGACTGCCTGCAGCAGCTGAAGTGCTGACAGAATTCCGTCTCCTGTGGTAGCATGGTTCAAGAATATGATGTGACCTGACTGCTCACCACCCAGGCTTGCTCCCTCCTGCAGCATCCTGTCCAGAACGTATCTGTCTCCAACAGTTGTAATGTCAACATTGAATCCATTCTTCTTCATGTACTTGTGGAAGCCAACGTTGCTCATTACTGTGGATATAATTCTGTTTTCAGGAAGTTCTTCTCTCTTCTTCATCATCTCAGCGCAGATGCACATGAGCTTGTCTCCGTCAATCAGTCTTCCCTTTTCATCGCTTGCAATAAGCCTGTCTGCATCTCCGTCAAATGCGAATCCCATAAAAGCTCCTTTATCCAGAACCTCCTGCTGCATGAGCTGAGGATGTGTTGAACCGCATCTGTCGTTGATGTTTGTTCCATCAGGGTTGTTGCCTATTACAGTGACGTCAGCGCCCAGGTCTGAGAATACTCTTCCGGCAACCTCAAACGCCGAACCGTTGGCACAATCCACAACCAGCTTCATTCCCCTGATGTCTGCATCAAATGTTGACTTCAGGAATTCCACATACTTGTCTTCCGCTTCATCATCCGCATCCAGACATCTGCCAATCTTTGCTCCGGAAATGTGGCTGTTAACATCTATATCACGAAGGAGAATTGTTTCAACTTCGTCTTCGAAGGAATCATCCATCTTGAAGCCTTCGCCGTTGTAGAATTTGATTCCGTTGAATTCAAATGAATTATGTGATGCAGAAACAACGATACCTGCATCGGCACCATATGCCTTCACCAGATATGCGATTGCCGGTGTTGGAAGTACCCCAACCTTAATCACGTTTGCTCCTGTTGCCATGAGACCTGCAGAAAGAGCATCCTCCAGCATGTCACCTGACAGTCTTGTATCTTTGCCAATGAGAAACACAGGCTTGCCCTTGCTCTTGCCCAGAACATAACCTGTTGCCTTTCCCAGTTTGAAAGCCAGTTCCGGAGTCAGTTCCAGATTGGCTATTCCTCTGACATCACCATTTCCAAATAAGCTTCCCATTAATTTCCTCCTTATTTAACCGTGAATCTGGCTGTTTCCTTTGAAATAGTTTCTACGGTTACGCCTGTTACACCATCCGGCATCTGAATCTGAATTTTACCTTCGTTCTTTCCGTAGTCACAGGTTGATACATCAACGTATGCTTCAAGACCCTTTTCCTTTACCTTGTTTACCTGTGATCTCTTTCCTTCAATGGTTACCGTTACCATCTTAGGTCCATTCAGGGTTGGCTCCAGCTTCTGACTCTTCAGGTAATCCACACCCTTCATTTCAACTGCAAGTCCCGATACTCTCTCTGTTGATATCGGATCCACGTTTCCCATAACGTACATCCACAATCCTATTGCCACCAGAAGAGATATGAGCATAAGAACTTTTTTATTTCTCATTATCCTTATCCTCCTCTCCTGCATTCTCTCCGCCAAAAAATGCCTTTGCCTTCTTGAAGGCTGAATTTCCTTCGCCTGCAATGTGACTGTTAAGATACATGTCCAGAAGCTTTTTCTCTACTGTCTTCTTGTCAAGGAAGCGTTCCAGCTTGCCGTCTTCTGCCATGCTTATAATTCCTGTTTCTTCAGATACGATCAGAACCACTGCATCGGAGTTCTCTGTAATGCCGATGCCTGCACGGTGTCTGGTTCCCAGATCCTTGCTTATGTTCTGATTCTTTGAAAGCGGCAATACGCATCCTGCCGCATAAATGCTGGTACCACTTATTATTACGGCTCCGTCGTGAAGAGGAGATCCCTCATAAAAGATATTCCCCAGGAGCTGCTCAGTAATACGGGCATTCAGAATTGTTCCGGTCTCTGCATAATCCTCCAGCATTGTCTGTCTTTCAAACACAATCAGAGTTCCTGTTCTATCACTGGAAAATTCGTCAACTGTATTTACTATTGCACTTACAATTCTCTTGCTGTTTTCCTTGTCACCCTGTCCCAGGCCACTGATGATACGTCCTCGTCCCATGAACTCCAGGGCTCTTCTCAGTTCAGGCTGCAGCACAATGAGAACTGCTACAGCACCCAAAGCCAAAGCACCCTTGCACATCCAGTTGAGGGTGTGGAGATTCAGTGCACCGGAAATTATGGTAACGGCAACAAGGACCAGAATGCCCTTGATGATCTGCTCCGCACGCGTTTCCAGAACAAGTTTCAGAAGGTAATACACAACAAAAGTTACCAGGATAATATCCACGGCATCTGTTATTCCGAAACCCGAAAATGCATTTGTGAAAAAGCTATGTAATTCGCCCATTATTCTCTCCCGGACAGGTTATAACTATTCAATATATTTTACTATAAATCCCACCATTGTTTCAACGGTTAAAGACCAAGTTTCTTACATTATATCCTGTAAATATATTCATCTTGTGAAATAAAAAAGGCGCATGCTGTGCATGCGCCTAAATTCTCTTTAATAGCTTGTTTCCAGAATGCCGTAGTTTCCGTCTTTCCTTTTGTAAACAACGTTTACGGAATCCGTTTCCATATTCAGATAAACGAAGAAGTCGTGGTTCAGCATTTCCATCTGCATGATGGCTTCCTCTTCACCCATTGGTTCAAGCTGGAACTTCTTTGATCTTACCACCTTGATTTCTTCCTGTTCCTCATCGAATTCAGGCAGTTCGTCAAATTCGAATTCCTTCAGACCTTTGTGCTTTGCTTTGAGCTTGGTCTTGAATTTGCTCATCTGGTTTGAAAGCTTTTCGATGCAGCGGTCTACGCAATCATACGGATCGTCAGCCTTGGTTTCTGCTCTGAAAATCATTCCCTTAGTGTTAATTGTTGCCTCTACTTTGTACCCACCTTTCTCTTTAATTGTCATTACGTTTCCTGTGATTTCGTCTGAGAAGTACTTGTCCAGCTTAGCGAACTTCTTCTCAATAGTTTCCTTAAGCTTGTCGCTAGGAGTGTAATTCTTGCCGGTAATAATAGTCTTCATAATAACAACCTCCTTCGGGATTCCGGTTCAGCCACCGGATGCTCCCCTTTTTTCTTATTTTAGCACAGTAAAGTACCCCGTTCAACCGATTGTTGAAATTTTCTGACAATTTAAGCCCCAACATCTTGGGTAATCCTTCATATTTCAACACTTCATAGGGTATGTTTTTTTAACTGTACAAAAAAAGCGATGCCCTGTACATATGGTCCGGCTGACCTGATCTTTGCCCCCACACTTGCCTTGACCCGGATTTTCCGGAGGACTTACTTCTAAACTACGCCATGATCGCCGCCTACTCTTCTTCAACGGTTTACGTGGGACCTTTCGCCCGTAGCTGGCATGGCCTTTCAATCACAGACCCGGGCCATATGTACAACGCATCGCTATTCAGTTAATCTCTCAGTTTCTCTAATTCCTCTGGCTTTCTGTTTCCTCCGCTGCAAAGAGTCAGCAGATATACAGCCTCAGCCCCTGCTTCAATCAGCGCCTTGCTGCAGGCATCAGCAGTTGCCCCTGTGGTGTAGATATCGTCAACAAGCAGAACTGCTTTTGCACGAACTCTATCTGCCTTATGGGATTTTACCTCAAACGCATCCTTAAGGGCAAGTCTTCTTTCTGAGGGATTCATGCTCCTGAGCATCTCCGTTTCATGCCTTCTCTCAAGCACATTTCTCTCGTGCAAAGGCCACCCGTCCCGGTCCACCGACTTCCACCTTTTTATGAACTGAGCGGTCATAAGTTCCGCCTGGTTATATCCGCGCTTTCTTCTGCGACTTTCGCTTACGGGAACCGGAATCACCACATCGAAGGGTTTAATGCCCTTTTTGGCGGCAGCCATGATCAGTGTCTCCATTCTGTCAAAGAGCACATCCCCCATCTTAACGGCCATATAGCCTTTACCATGGTATTTAATGTCCATCATTATCTGACGCTCATAAAATCCATACGTCAGACAGCTGAATCCTCTGGTGAAAAAGTGTTCAAGTTCCATGCAGTCATAGCACAGTTCACCCAGATATTCATCAGGCAGCGCCTTACCGCATTTCCCGCAGGTTCTGCCGTTTATCCAGTGGAGCTTCCTGATGCATTCATCGCATAGTCCATACATCCTGCTTCTGTCTATCAGCGAGCCACACACAATGCAGTATATTCCCGACGGGAAAACTGCTTCACTTATTTCAGATACTGCTTTCGATAGTTTCATCTCCCATATCCCCTAATGTGAAAAATCTCTTTAATCTCCATGCCAGTCCCGAATATCTCTGGCTTATGCGATTATTATCAACCATACCGTTCAGCTTGTCTTCCGAGCCCACCAGAACAACTACTTCCTTACCTCTTGTTACCCCTGTGTAAAGCAGATTTCTTGTTGCCAGAACCGGCGGAAACCAGCTAACCGGCATTATTACTATAGGGAATTCACTTCCCTGGCTCTTATGTACTGTAACCGCATATGCCAGTTCCAGTTCTTCAAGCTGATTGAAATTATATGTTACGAATCTGGTGGCATCATATACAACCGTCATCTCGTTAAACTCATTGTCTATGGTGCGAATGAAGCCCACATCTCCATTGAACACGCCTTCCCCGTCACTGTAATCCGACTGATCCTTCCAGGCCAGCTCATAATTGTTCCGGATCTGCATGACTTTATCCCCCTCGCGGAAGACCCTTTCTCCAAAGGTTTTTTCTGCCTTTTCATCATCCGGCGGATTGAGTATTTCCTGAAGCTCACGGTTGAGATTTATACAGCCCAGATTGCCCTTTCTAACAGGTGTGAGAATCTGAATATCACGAACCGGATTCAGTCCTCCATCAACCAGCTCCGAATAATATTCCGGAAGTCTGGTAAGACACAGGTCCTTGATTGTCTGGAGCATTTCCCTCTCCGTCTTTCTTCTCAGAAGGAAGAAATCCTTGCCCTTGGCGTTGCAGTCAGGATACTCACCGCGATTGATTCTGTGGGCATTAACCACTATCATGCTTTCCTGTGCCTGACGGTAAATTTCCGTAAGCTTGCTGGCATATATGTATTCGCTGGCGATGATGTCTCTCAGCACGTTTCCAGCGCCAACTGAAGGCAGCTGATCGTCATCTCCGACGATAATAAGTCTTGTTCCCGGTTTTATTGCACGAAGAAGTCCGTCCATGAGCATAAGGTCAATCATGGAGGCTTCATCCACAACAATTGCATCGTAATTCAGCGGATTATCCTCATCTTTTCCGAAGGACATTCGTCCGTCTCCACCCTCTGATTCCGAGAAGAATGAATACTCCAGAAGTCTGTGAATCGTGGATGCAGGTCTGCCGCTTGTTTCAGTTATTCGCTTGGCTGCTCTTCCTGTTGGCGCCGCAATTGCGGTGCTGATTCCACTATCTTCAAGGATGTTTATTATGGCGTTTATTATGGTGGTTTTGCCTGTTCCCGGTCCTCCGGTAATAACCGATACCCCGTTACCCAGACAGCTGATAATTGCTCTTTTCTGCTGCTCGGACAGAGTAATTCCCGTCTGCTGCTCCGTGCGAGTTATAAGTGCCTCTGGACTGCCCTGTACAGGCTTCAAATCAGCGTTTACAAGGCTTCTTAAGGCTTTGCAGACACTTTGTTCAGCCACATAGAAAGCCGCCAGATAAACCGCTTTTCGTCCTTCTATAACATCTATGTGAATGTCCCCGAAGAATACCATCTGCTCCAGGCAGTTTCTAACATTTTCCCTGGGCTGTTCCAGAAGCTGGCCTGCCTTTTCGCAGAGTTCATCCTCCGGCAGATATGTATTTCCTTCCCCCGCAAACCAGCTGAGAGTGAACTTGATTCCGCTCTTGATTCTGAATTCATCATCAGGCTCTATTCCTATTTTTGAAGCAATAGCATCCGCCTTCTTGAATCCGATTCCAAAAACGTCTTCAGTAAGTCTGTATGGATTATCCAGCACTACCTCAACAGTCTCTTTGCCGTAAACATTGTACAGACGCAAAGCCTGCCCTGCGCTGATTCCATACTGCTGAAGGGTCATTGTAACTCTGGCAAACTCCCTGTGAAGCAGAAATGCTTCAACAATTTTAGCCGCTACCTTTTCTCCGATTCCGGGAATCTGAGTGAGCCTTTCCGGATGCCTTTCGATGATATCAAAGGTCTCTTCACCAAAGGCCGTCACTATAGCTGCTGCGGTTTTCCTGCCGACGCCCTTTATTGCTCCCGATGCAAGAAAGTCCTTTATTCCTTCTCTGGAACTAGGCATTATCTCTTCACAAGCAGACACGGCAAACTGCTCTCCGTAACGTGGATTCTCCACGAACTCTCCCGTGAGCCGGTAGCTCTTGCCCTCTGCTGCCTGTGGAATATTTCCAACAACAGTGAAGTAATCTTCAGCGCCCTCCTCCGCCATCTCAATTTCAAAAACGGCTACAGTGTAGCCGTTTTCTCTGTTATGAAATATAATGTCGGCGATGACGCCTTCGTATTCTTTCATCATTTCCCTAATCCCTAAATACTATCTGAGCCAGTCAACGTTTCTGAACGTTCTTCTGATTCTGCTTCTGTTGAAGCCTCTTGCGAACTTCAGAAGCTTATCTCTGTCATTGTTCCATCTGTTCTTGTGAATCGGTGTAAGCAGAAGCTTCAGAAGATACTCTGCTCTGTCACGGTCATCAGTTATGCCTGCTTCAATGATATCATCTGCATCGATAACCAGATCCTCAACGAAGATAGGCTGCTTTTCTCTGATGATAACCTTAATGATTTCATCCCTGGCAAACTGCTGCTTATTGTTCAGCTCGTAAACGATATTCTGAGCCTTCAGAAGTCTGTCATAGAAGTGGTACTTGTCCCATCCAAACTCGGCGATGAAGTTCTTCAGCATTTCTTCGTTCTTGCAGAAGTAAAGCTTCGGGCAAAGTCGCTTGGCTTCAAGCAGATAATCCAGCGTGTCCTCTTCATGTGGCAGGAAGTTCAGAACCTTGTCATAGTTCTTGTCGAATACCAGATACAGAAGACCCAGTCTTCTGATTGGAATCTTCTTTGTTTCATCTATTCTCTCGCAAAGCTTTGCGAAGTCCTTCTTCTCTCTTGGATTTACTGAGAAGTTTTCAGGCCCAACAATTGCATCCAGAAGTCCCAGGCCGCTTACCATCTTCAGAAACTTTCCTGCGTGGTCTCCAACCATGGCTGTTGTGAACTCGTATAGAATGTCTTCCTTGTCAATAACCGCCGCTCTTTCAACGTTTGCCTGAATAACATCAAATATCTCCCTGTTAAGGTCGAATCCATAAAGGCCAACATACCGCAGTGCCTTCCAGATCAGTGCAGGGTTTTTCTTTACTGCATCCTTGAAGCTTCCAACAGGCTTAAGCAGTCTCTGCTTGATGTCATTACGTCCTCCAAACGGATCAACTGCTGAACCGTTTGAGTTTTCTCCTGTTGCTTCACAGGTGAAGTCGTAAATCTCAAGTTGCTCTTCTATAGGTCCCTCAAGAGTAATGATGTCAGCAATAACACCATCGTAGTGGTCTGCTTCATTTACATGCTGGGATTCAACAAAAGTGGTGTAATCCAGTCTTGTTGTCCTACTTCCCATTACTTCGCCTTCAGGGAACATTTCTCTTACTTTTTCCTGTGGACAGTCAGTGTACATATCCCAGTCAAGGGGGCTTTCTCCCAGAATGGATCCTGTTACGCACTGGCCTGCGCTGATGATGTTGAAGCCGGCTCTGTCGAACTTCTTGATAATTTCTGCTACTTCATCAGGTCTTTTAATCATTTATCTATCTACCTCTCGAATTTATTTTTCTTCACTTACTCGATATATGGTTCTGTTATCTAAAGTCCATACTCGATCGCTGAACTCTCCGGGCTGTGTCTTTGAAACCGCCTCTTCCATGTCGTACATCTTGGCATCTATCATGTCCAGATAGTGGAGCATCTCAGCTTCCGGGAACAGTGGCTTCTTAGGACTGCCGTATTCCGGTTCGTAGTGATGGGAAATCATCATGTGCTCCAGCATGACTGCCTTTTCACGGCTGATGCCCATTTCTTCACAGAGTTTGTCAAGCTCTCTTACTCCCAGAACAAGGTGTCCCAGCATTTTACCTTCGAATGAGTATCCTGGGGATATTCCCAGTTCATTGGATTCTATCTCATTCATCTTCTCGATATCATGCAAAACCACCCCTGCCATGAGCAGATCTTTATCAAGATTAGTGTAAACTTCACTTACCTTCTCGGCAGTCATGAGCATGCGTTTAACGTGCCACAGAAGTCCTGCCATCTCCGCGTGATGATTCTTTGATGCAGCCGGATAGTACATGAGCTTCTCCTTGCGGTCTGCCAGCACCCTGGTGCAAAGCTTCTTCAGATCCTGATCAGCGAAGCCGTCAGCTTTTGCATAAATGAAGTCGTACATTTCTTTCGGATCTTCAGGAGCAGCCTTAACGTAATCGTTAATGTCCAGATTATCCTCTGCACCTGTCTGTCTGATGCGGGTAATCTTCAGCTGCTTCATGCCGTTCCACTCTGTAACAAGTGCTCTTACCTTGATAATGTTGCCTTCCCTGATCTTTTCGAGTCCGGCAACCTCCTCATCAGCAACGTCCCACTTCTTGCCGTTAATCTCTCCGGAGGCATCTCCCAGAACTATGTCCAGATAGGTCTTTCTGTTTGAGCCCACCTTCAGAGCCACACTCTTCACCATGAAGTATGAAGTGATGTCCTCATTTGTCTGTAAATCTGCAATAAATTTTTCTTTCATTCTTTTCTCTCATTCTTAAGGCAGACTAGTTAATTGTGAATGCCTTCAGCGCTTCTGTCAGTTTCTCGTAATCATCCTTCTGCTGAGGGTCTTCTGCATTATATCTTACGTCTGTCGGCAGCATCAGGACATATACTACGCCGTCCTGCTCGCCAATAATCTTATAATCCGGAAGAGCTTCGTATTCGTTGTCACCCTTGGCATATGCCATGAAAGCGCCTGCAACTCCATCAAGCTGGTCATCACCGGTGTTGATTGATACATCGTTGGTAATGTTGCTGAACCGGTTGATGTTGTATTCAACTCCTGTTGCATCCAGAGCTTCTTTCAGGCCTGCATTCATTAATACAACATTGATGTCATACTCAGGATCCTCCATCAGAGAGTCAGTTGTTACAGTTTCAGTCTCTTCTGTCACTGCCTCTGTTGTCTCATCAGTAGCCTCTTCCTGATCGCCACATCCTGTGAAAGCAAAAGCCATAACGCCAACCATCATGATTGACATTAATATCATTAACAATCTGCTCTTTTTCATGAGATATCTCCTTTCTCAGATTCCTCTTTTACATACATATCCATTATAACATAGAATGGCCACAACACACATAAAAAAGAGGCCTTACGGCCTCTTTTATTATGCG
>JAKSSH010000024.1 GCA_024403155.1 Clostridia bacterium
TTCCAGGTGCATGAACGCTGCTCGTGGTAATTCCTGCACGAGAGTTGTAGGCGTGAACGATCTTTCCATCACCCATGTACATCGCGTAGTGACCAGGATAGTAAACCACGTCACCAGGCTTGGCTTCTGCCAGGCATACGCCCTTGCCCATCTTGTAGAAGCCCATTCTCGGAACATTATATCCGCAGTGTCTGTAAACGGAATAGATGAATCCGGAACAGTCAGTTCCATGAGTCAGTGATGTTCCACCATATACATAAGGGTTACCTACAAACTGAAGCCCGTACTTAACCATCTTCATGCCATCATCAGTTCCAAGCACGCTGCCGCTGTAGTCAGCCCACGCAGTATCATGAGGTCTTTCCTTGGTTCCCAGATACATTACAGTATCAACAGGTTCCTCTGTAATCTTCTCATCTACCGGTTCTGCAGATTCCTCTTTGCCGTTAACCATTGTTACTTCGTTGGTAACAATCTTGGCACCGTCCTCGCCCTCCGATTTCAGTTCAGTGTTGCCTTCGAACAGCTCGTCAGTCTTCTCATATACAACCTCGGGCTTTACTACTTCCTCAACGTCCACCTTGGATTCAGTGGTTACATGCATCATCGGTTCATCAGTCTCATTGCTTGCAACGATTGTTTCAACCGCTTCCTTTTCTGTCATTACAACCGGTGGTTTAACTCCGATGAACAGAGTCTTGTCCTCAATCTTCATCTCTTCCTCAATAGTAATGGAATCGATGTTGCCATCTTCAGGAACGTAACTGTCCATAACGTCACGAACAACCTTCTCGGCAGTCTCCTGATCCTTTACCAGAACAAGCTCCTTGCCGTCAGCTGAAATAAGGTACGGATCCTCAACCTTTGTACCGTCTGCAAATACAGCATAAGGCTTAACAAGTATATTGAAGGCTATTCCGGCTGCAATTACAAATGCAAAAGCAATAATAACTGCAGTTAAAAGTCCTCTATGTTTGTTATAAAAATCAACCATAAATACCTTTCCGAATGCCCAATCCCCCTAGACGCGTTCGATATTTTATCATTATTGGGATTTTATGTCAAATCCAGGCTGTTTTTGCAGCTATTTGATAACGTCGCAACCCATATAAGGTCTCAGTGCCTCAGGAATTACTACTGAACCGTCTTCCTGCTGGTAGTTTTCCAGAATAGCAGCTACTGTTCTGCCCACAGCCAATCCGGAACCGTTCAGTGTGTGAACGAACTCAGGCTTACCCTTCTCTTCAGGTCTGAATCTGATGTTTGCTCTGCGAGCCTGGAAATCTTCAAAGTTTGAACATGATGAAATTTCAACATAGCCGTTGTAGCTTGGCATCCAGACTTCAATATCATATGTCATTGCTGATGAGAATCCCAGATCTCCAGTTGAAAGCCTTACAACTCTGAATGGAATGTTCAGTCTTCTGAGAACTTCTTCTGCGTCGTCTGTAAGCTTTTCCAGTTCTTCATATGAACCTTCAGGCTTTACGAACTTAACCATTTCAACCTTCTGGAACTGGTGCTGTCTGATGAGACCTCTTGTATCTCTTCCTGCACTTCCTGCCTCAGCTCTGAAGCAAGGAGTAAATGCTGTGTGATACATTGGCAGGTCATCTGCTGACAGGATTTCATCGTCATAAAGGTTTGTTACAGGAACCTCTGCCGTTGGAATCAGGAAGAAGTCCTTTTGAGGAATATAGAACATGTCTTCTTCAAACTTAGGCAGCTGGCCTGTACCTGTCATTGCTGATCTGTTAACCATGAATGGAGGCAGGATTTCCGTATAGCCCTGCTCCTCAGTGTGCAGATCCAGCATGAAGTTGATAACAGCTCTTTCAAGACGAGCTCCCTTTCCTTTATATACTGTGAATCTGGAACCGGCAATCTTAGCAGCTCTCTCGAAGTCCAGAATATCCAGAGCTTCTCCGATGTCCCAGTGTGCCTTTGGTTCGAAATCAAATGTAGTAGGTTCCCCCCACTTTCTCATTTCAACGTTGTCGTTGTCATCTTCTCCGATAGGAACATCCGGATGTGGTGTGTTAGGAACATTCAGCAGAGCGTTCTTAAGATTTTCTTCTGCTTCGCTTACCTTGGCATCCAGTTCCTTGATTGCCTCTGACAGCTCCTTCATTTCACCCATCAGTGCAGTGGTATCCTCACCATTCTTTTTCATGATCGGAATCTGTTTTGACTTGGTTTTCTGTTCGTTCTTCATCTGTTCAACCTTGGCCAGAATTCCCCTTCTCTCCAGATCAAACTCACGAACCTTATCAAGACCGAAGTCGCCTTTCTGTCTTCTTTCTACAGCGGCTTTCATTCCGTCAAAATCTTCTCTCAGTTTTTTAATATCCAGCATGTTTCTCCTCCAGATTAGAATAAATTCTTCTTATATATAGAGTACAGTTCTCTAAGTTCTTCTATCTTTATCTGCATCTCAACCAGAAGGTCTGATGCTACGCCGTAATCCCTGGCGTCCAGCGCTTCAACAATCCGGCTCAGCAGGCAGGTTTCATCCAGTGCATTCTTGCCCAGATAATTACGCAGTCTGTAGATTCTTCCCCAGAAATGTCTGTCGTAATCTGTGCTGTCTTCATCAGTATGAATCTTCTTGCACTCACGAAGCAGGTCCATGGTTTCCGGAACAATACGATTTGAAAGTTCCATGCTCCACTGACTCAGTATTGCTTCCTTATATGATTCAAGAGCCTGGTCAGTCATTACATCATCGCGTCTGAAAATTGCCAGCTTATCTGCTTCATCCTCAAACGCCTTCAGTGCTTCCCATACAGTACGAGGTGCTTTTCCGAAATACTTCACGCGTTCGCTTTCGGTATAGTCTTCGAAAATGTTCTTCTCGCTTCTGTAAACTCTGTTCTTTTCAAGATAAAAGTCGTCTTCTCCGTACCCCTTGGAAATAGATTTTTCCAGTTCCGCAGGTGTCTTGCTATTCTCCAGAGCTTCCTTGATTCCATCCAGCATTGCCATGTATGAGGCTGCCAGAACAAGGTAAGTGTTGCTCTTAGGGTTTGGCGAACGGAGCTCAAGTCTTGTTGCCAGCGGATTGCCCGGCTCTCTAACAAGACCAACCAGAACTGTTCTGTTTCTTGATGGCACCTCAACGTTATGTCCCAGAGATGTAACCACGCAGACAGGAGCTTCATATCCTGGCTTCTGTCTGTTGAAAGCGTCGTTGGTGGCACTTACAAACGGATTAACCACGTCATAGTTTTTCAGAAGTCCCATCAGGGCTCCGTATCCAATAGGGCTCAGGAACTGCTTGTCATCTGACGGATTGAACAGATTTACTCTTCTGCCATCCTTCAGTATAGCAGCTATGCCCATATGAGTATGCTCACCGCTTCCCGCAACAGTTTCCATTGGTTTTGCAAGGAAGGAAACTTCCAGGCCATAGGTTCTGAAGATATCACGAACAACGTACTTGATGTGATTTTCATTGTCCGCAGCCTGTACAGCTGTAGAGTACTTCCAGTCAATCTCCAGCTGTTCCATGATATGGTCGTAGTTTCCGGAGTTGCCAAGCTTCGCTTTAACGCCGCCTACCTCTTTGTGGCCCATTTCCACTTCGAAGCCGTATTTCTGCAAAACCATGAGACACTCTTCAAGAGCTGCCCTGACAGGACCTACTGTTCTCTTCCAGTACTGTTCTTTCAGAGTCTGCGCTGTTGACAGCTGTTCTCTGTCAGCATCATCATCCGGAGTCTTCACCCAGAATTCCAGCTCAGTGGCGGCAGTAATGTCTATTCTCTCAATTTCGTCGATGCTGTCAATATCCAGGTGATCAAACACGTAAGGATTATCATGCAAAAGCTCACACAGATCTTCCTTGAAATTGTAAACAGCGTCTCTAAGGATTACCCTGGATCCTACTCTGTCCGAATTGTTATGAACAAGTGAGGATGGAATACGAAGAGTCCCCACAGGAAGTCCTGTACCCGGATCAGGATAATCGAAATTGTGATCCACAAACCAGTTAACGGTGCAGTCAGGAATAATGTCAACCTTACCGTTATTCAGGTCTGCAATCTTTGGAAGCACTACTGATGAGCCGTCTGTCTGAATGCCTGACTGAAGGAATCCCTCCACATCTTTAAGGAATTCCTCAACAGGAATTTTCTCATCTGTGTCATGTCCTCCAACATCAATACCAACAAGTGACACGAACTTAATTTCAGGGTGTCTTTCCAGAATCATCCTGATTGAGTTTTCGTTGTGACTTGCCGGTGGCAATGTAAACAGCATTTTTTCTAAATCATAATTCAGCATGTAATGCCTCCTAAAAAATATTTTCCCCCATAAAAGCGAAAGTTGACAGAGGAGGCCTTCCCCTGTCAACCTTCTATGTTTCTTACATTATTAATTAACCATTTTGTTCAGAATCTTTTCAAGCTCATCCATGTACTGTCCGTACTTAGACCAGTCGCCTGCCTGCAGTGCTGACTGTGCATTTTCATAAGCTTCCTGAGCAGCCTGTGCAAGCTCTGACTTGCTCATGCCTGCCTCGTTCTGATTATTGCTGCTCTGATCGGTATTTTCAACAGCTTCGCCACCTCCCTGGTGAGTGCTGCCTTCACCGAACATTGATTCCAGTGCTCCTGCCAGGGTTGATTCATAAGCGATGTCGTCGCCGAATACTACGATAACTCTCTTAACTTCTGGGATACTGGAGTTAGTTGCTTCCAGATATACAGGTTCTACATAGAGCAGTGAATCTTCAATAGGAATCACGAACAGGTTACCTCTGCTGTACTTGGAACCTGACTGTGACCACAGTGAGAATTCCTTTGATATTTCAGTGTTCTGGTCAATCTGTGCTTCAACCTGCATTGGACCGTAAACGATCTTGCTCTTAGGCATCTGGTAAAGTACCAGCTTACCGTAATCACTACCATCATTTCTTGCAACAAGAAGTCCCATCAGGTTCTTCTTGTCCTTAGGAGTGAACGGAATCGAGTTAACGAATTCTGCGTTCTTTTCTCCAGGCAGCTTCATGATGTAGTAGTTAGGTGTCATTGACTGTTCATCAGTACCATAGATTTCTGATGCAATCTGCCACAAGTCTTCGTTCTGGTAGAATACCTTAACATCGTTCATGTGATATCTCTGATAGATTTCTGCCTGAATGTTCAGCAGAGTCTTTGGATATCTCAGATGAGCCTGCAGGCCCTTATCCATCTGATTGATGTCCTTGAAGAGCTTAGGATAGATGCTCTTGAATGTCTGTGCGATTGGATCAGTCTTGTCAACGATGTAGTAGTTGGTTTCTCCTGTGTAGGCATCAATAACAACCTTGATGGAGTTTCTTACATAGTTTACATCAGTCTGATCATTGTATGGTTCTGAGTATGGATATCTGTTAGTTGCAGTGTAAGCATCAACGATCCAGTACAGATGTCCGTCTACGGTTACGATATAAGGGTCTTCATCGTAATCCAGGTAAGGCATGATTTCATGTACTCTCTGTGCGATATTTCTGTTGATCAGAATCTTGGAATCGCCGTTGATGTTTCCTGATACCAGCATCTTCAGTGACTTTTCTCTTACTGAGAACATGAATCTTGTAAGCAGATTCATCTTGATTCCTGAGTCTGCCTTATACTGGCAGTACTTGTTGCTGTTTCCATCAGGATAGTCGAATTCATCTTCGTCGGTGTTAACCAGAATATAGTCATTAGTCATTTCGCCGAAGTAGATTTCAGGATCGCTGATCTTAATGTCTACTGATGATTCAGGCGGAATGCTGTCAATAAGCATGTCAGGCTGACCACTGGATGTAATCTTGTCTACTCTTGAAAGAGTTGCGCCATATCCGTGAGTGTACTTCAGGTGTTTGTTCAGCCATGTGTTACTGATTCTTTCTTCATCAATTTCTCTGGCTGACATGAATGTCTGAGTGTACTCACCGTCAATTGTGTATCTGTCTACGTCTACGTCGTTGAAGTCATAGTACTGTCTGATTGACTGTGTCTGGTTGTAGAACTTCTTTGTAGGAGCGTAGTCATTAATTCTGATATTTGAAATTGTTTCGCTGTTGTTGGCAATATCGCCTGAAGTCAGATCTTCAGTTGCCTTGAAGGCCTTGATGTCTACGCCGTCAAGTCCGTAAGCATACTGAGTATACTCGATATTCCTTTCAAGGTACTTGCTTTCCTTGTTGATTTCGTCAGGTGATACCACGAAGTTCTGTACAACGAATCCAACGCCGGTTCCAACAAGTGCTACAGCAATCATTACCAGTGGAACGATAACGCCAACCTTGAACTTCTTCTTCAGGATTCCGTATCCAACAGTTACTGCTGAAATAACGGCAAGTCCTATGAGAATTCTGTACATCCACAGAGTGATGTTTACATCTGTAAATCCTGCGCCATATACCGCTCCGGTTGAACCAAACAGCAGATCAAACTGCTTCAGCAGACAGAATACGCCAATCATCAGGAAGAACAGAACTGCTACGATAATCAGCTGCTTTTCTGCAATATGCACGATCATCTTCAGGTTCTTGTTGTCAACCTTCTTTCCGCCCAGAGGTGACTGTCTCTTTACGCCGCCATTAGGTTTTCTGCCGCGGCCGCCCTGCTGACCGGTGAACTGCTTGGCAAACTTGCCGAACATGTCATTAATCTCGCTGAACGGATTATCGTCGATAGGTCTTCCACCAACGTGTTCTTCGCCGGTGTATCTATCATCTTCATATTCGTATTCGTCGTCTTCGTCTTCCTCGTACTCGTCCTCCACCTCGACTTCGTCTTCAGGATCGATTTCTTCTTCGACCCGTTCGAAGATCTTAGGTGTTCTCATAGTCATGAGGATTGAATAATATACGAATGTCAGAAGTGCAAAGGCAACAATCAGGATAATTATTATTGCATTCAGCTCTTCAATAAAGTTCAGCTTGAACACATAGAACGAAATGTCTATGTTATAAAGCGGATCCTTAATGTCGAAATTGTTCGAATTTACGAACTGCAGAGTCTGGAACCACAGCTTTGTAACTGCGAAGTATGTGGTTACAACGCCGAATGCGCCTGCCAGTCCCCATGTAATAAGATTCAGCTTCTTGTTGTCAGGGATTTCATCTGACTCAACCTTGTTGTTGTACCCCCTCTTGATGAACTTAAGATAAACATAAGCCAGGAATGTAACAATTATAAAGGTTGGTATTCCTATCTTTAACTGAGTGAACAGTTTGGTCAGGAATACTGAAAGATAGCTCAGGTCCTTAAACCATAACAGGTCTGTCAGCCAGCCAATCAGCATAACGAATAATAAAATTGCAAGAAGTACAATTATTATTATGCCCTTGGCACCAAGTTTTTTCTTAGTAGTTGTTGCTTCCAAAGTAACTAACCTCCTCTTTAATCACGCTTATACTCTATACTCAATACCCGGAATGCTGTAGTCTACATTCTGTCCGGTGATGAGATGAATAACCTTGTTCAACTGGTTGTCAATCATTTCTGCTGCTGCACTGTTAGGTGCCAGGAACTTGATTCCTATACCTGCCAGTTCAACTGCGAATATTACGATAAGAATTACAAGCAGGACTTTCAGTACTACTCTGCCTGCGCCAGGCTTGCTATCTTCTTCTGCCTTTTCAGGTGCCGGCTCTTCTGCTGCAGGTTCGCTTACAGGTTCGCTTGCCGGAGCCGGTGTTTCGAAACCAGCAGGGCTTTCGCCTGATCTGTTCAATTCAGGAGCAGGTGCCTCGAATACAGGAGCTTCTGGTTCATCTGCGAAGAAGTCGTCCATTGCCTTTGCCGCCTCATTCTTTGCAGCGATTTCTTCTGCAAAAGCAGGATCAGTCATGACCATTGTGTTATCAAGACCCGGCTTAACCTCTTCAGCTGCCGCTTCATCAGGAACCAGTGACGGTTCTTCCTTGGCAGCGAATCCTTCTTCAACTGCTTCATCAGCTGCTGTTTCAGCAATTTCAGTTTCAGCTTCTGAAGGTTCATCTTCAGTTACTGCCACGAACTGGCTCAGCAGGTCCTCAACATCTGTAATCTGTTCATCAACTTCCTCAGGTACAGAAACGCCTTCAAGAGCTTCAGCAGGAACTGTAGGTATTGCCTCTCTCAGTTCTTCCTTGCTTATTCTGATTGTTCTTTCCATTCCCGAAAGAATGTCTTCCTTGTTAATATTTCTTGTTGCCGCCATCTCTGCTTCAGGCGTCAGCATTGTATCTCTACCTGTTACAGGCTTTTCGCCCAGAAGTTCCTCAACTGTTGCCGGTGTCGGTTCAGCCGCCTCTTCTGCCGGTGCTGCTAGAGGTTCATCTTCATGTATAGGGTCAATTCCAAACTCCTGCAGGAATTCAGCTCTTGCTTTTGCCATTGCGCTCAGGTTGTCCTGAGTTTCCTGATGCGCCTTCCGATTTGCAGTTGCTGCTGCATCAGTCAGTTTTACCGGTTCCGGTGCCGGTTCAACCGGAACTGCAGGTACAGGCTCTGCTGCAGGTACAGGCTCTGCTGCAGGTACAGGCTCTGCCGCAGGTACAGGCTCTGCTGCAGGTTCTTCGGCCGGTGCGGATTCGCCTCTGAGGCCTGCTACAGCTGCTCTGATCTTTGCAGCTTCTTCTTCCTTCATTCTGGCTGTCTGTGCCAGAACCTTTCTAACCTCTTCTGCAGCGGCTGCTGAGTCTGCCTGCATCTGCAGGTTTGACTGCTCATTAAAGAGTCTGTTTCTCAGCTGCTCTTCTTCTGCCTTTCTTCTTTCCTGTTCTGCACGGAATTTTTCTTCTTCTATTGCAGCCATTCTGGCTTCCTGCTGAGCTCTGATTTTAGCTGCTTCCTGTGCTGCTCTCAGTTCCGATTCAGCCTGAAGTCTGTCTCTTTCTTCAGCTTCTCGCGCTTTGATTTCTTCTTCAGCTGCCAGTCTTTCTTCTTCGATTCTCTGAAGTCTTGCCTTCTCTGCAGCTTCCTCTTCAGCGATTCTTCTCTGCTCGGCTGCCAGTCTTGCTTCTTCTTCAGCTCTTGCACGAGCTTCTGCTGCTGCTCTTTCCCTGGCCTCTGCAATTTCTCTCTGACGAGCTTCTTCTTCAGCTGCTGCTCTGGCCTCTGCTTCTGCCTTTGCAACTGCTGCTTCGTGAGCCCTCTTTTCTTCTTCAGCCTTCAGTCTTGCTTCTTCCAGAGCTCTTTCTCTGGCTTCAGCTTCTCTTCTCTCTTCTTCTCGAGCTGCCTCCTGTGCTTCTATTCTTGCAAGCACGTCGGATTCAAATGCCTTTGGCTCATATGGTTTATTTACGCCCTCTCTTTCAAGGAATGCTTCCATTGAAGGATCCTGAGGTCTTTCTTCAAACTTCTGTGCTGCTACTGCGTCAGCTTCGGCCTGTTCAACTTTAATTGGATTGCCGCCCTTGATCTTTTCATATTCTCTGTTCAGCAGCTGCTGGAATTCTTCATTCTTCTTGCTGAAAGTGTAGAACTTGTCAATCTTGTCTGATGCGCTCATCTCTTCCGGTTCAACAGGAGTTTCAAATGAAGGGAGATCGAATGCCGGCTGAGCCGGTTCGCTGGCCTTCGGTAATTCGAAGTCCGGTGTCTTCGTTTTCACAGGTTCCTGTGCCTGAATCTTTACCTGAATCTTCTCGTCCATTGACAGGCCTCTTGTGTACCTGTCTCTGATTTCGTCTGGATTTGCGCCCCAGTCGAAGTCGATATCATCGGTCTTTGATACTGCATTTGCATCAGGATAATCTCCGGTGTTCCAGTTGATTTCCTCGAATACTCTCTTAGGTGGCTCATACTCAGGTTCTGCCGGTGCAGCCGGTGCTTCATATACCGGTTCCGGTTCACTTACTGCAGGAGCGACCTCTTCGATCTTCGATCCGCAAAAGCTGCAAAATCTCGATCCCTCTGGTATCTGGTTTCCGCACTTGTTACAAAACATTAATTTTTCCTCCCTCTAGTACTTCTTACTAGTTCTTATCTGATTAGTTTTTTCAGCTCTTCAGCTGTATATTTCCTGCCGCTTTTCCCGGTATCAAAGGTCATCTTGCCCTTTTGCGGCTCCTCTTCTTCAAGTTTCTTTATGCCACTTAATATCTCTGTGATGGGGTCAACTGCAGGCCTGGTGGCTGGTGCCGGTACCGGTGGTGCCGGTTCCTCTTCAACGATGTCCTCAAGATCAATCTCGAAATCGAAATCGTCGTCAAAATCGGTTTCCTCAATCCCTTCCGGTTCGGCAGCCGGGGCTTCAGTCTTTGTAGCCTTAACCTCCTCCGCATGGGCAAGCTGCTGCTCAATCATTTCGGAGTTTCTGGAGATCATATCCCCCACTCTATATATGTTGTTTTCGATAGCCTTCATGTGCTTCTGTTGAAGCTCTGCCTCTTCCCTGTTTTTCTTCAGGACTATCAGGCAAAGCACGCAGAATACTGCGAACAGAATCCCTGCAATGATGGCTAAAACAAGTGATAAATCCATTTCAATCTATCTCCTGAAAAATAGCACACCTATTCTATTCTATAATCTCTAATATTATACAATAAAAAAGGTGGTATTGCCACCTTTTTCCTTCTATCTTAGTTGCCATTCATTCCACTTGTTTTCACATTCTGTACTATTTTAGTACGTCAAATCCGTTATGCCGCATATTCTGAAATGTGCACGTGTATTTTGATGTATTGTCACCAACAATTCTATGTTATACTGTTCGCGTTAGGAGTATTCATAATGACTAAAATAATCGCAAATATTTTCGGAGTAATCTCCACAATTTGCTTCATAATTTCATTCCAGATTAAATCAAACAAGGCACTGTACATTATTCAGTCCATTGCCAACGTTTTTTATTGTCTTCAGTTCCTGCTGCTGGGCGCATTCGGCGGTCTGTTTAACATGGGACTGCAGATAGTCCGTAACCTGCTCCTGATCAGAATCAACACCTGGACATGGCTGAAATGGAAGGGCTGGGGTCCTGTCTTCTGCATCCCGAGCCTCATCTACATGTTCATAACCTGGACAGGCCCGCTGGATCTGATTCCGTTTATTGCATATGCGGTAAGCACTCTTGCATTCTTTACTGACAGCGCCAAGTTCATTCGTCTCAGCGAACTCTTCTGCGTGTCACCGGCATGGCTCATTTACGACCTGATAAACGGAGCCTACGGCGGTGTACTCAATGAGCTCGTCATCCTTGGCTCCGTCATTGTATCTATCGTTCGTTTCGGCTGGAAGGGTCTGGACTCAGAGGACTTCAATTCCTGAATCAGGCTCCAACCACAATGCGGTCTTCCCCGTCAATTCCCATAACCTTTTCTCCCCGGGCACGAAGCTCTTTCACGTACTCTATTTCTTCGCGTCCGATTTCTTCTCCAGGACAGATAAGAGGAATTCCCGGAGGATACGGGATTATTGATGCCGCGCAAAAGCAACCTTCTGCATCTTCAATTTTAACAAGTTTTTTATGCTCCGGCATGTTATGCATGGTGCGTTTTTTTGTCCATAAAAATGATCCTGTCTCCTGCGCAGTTGTCTGGGCTTCCGGCTGATTTACTTCATCGCTAATCAGGGATTTTTTCTCTGCAATCTCAGCCAGTGCTCCCAGCAGTCTGTCGAAATCCTTCTGTGTATTTCCTATTCCGCTCATGCACATGAGAATGTTTCCCGTTACCAGCTCTCCATAGATTTCATACTTCAGAAGTTCCTGTTCAAGCTGTCCCCCATCAAGCCCGCAGGCGCTCATGTCCAGATTGATTTTCGTGAAATCCAGGCCGCTGTTTTTCATTATTTTAAGACCCTCGATCCGGTCTGCTTTTCTATAGAAATATTCCAGATTTTCCTGCCACTTTTCCATCAGTTCACAGCCGTGTTTCTTAATGATATCTGCGTTAATATCCAGGGATGCCATGAGTATATATGAAGGGCTTGTGCTCTCAATTGCCTGCAGCTTGTCCTCAAGAACTCTAAGATCCACACGGTCGCTCATCACGTTGAGAACCGCACTCTGTGTAAGGGATGCCAGTGTCTTGTGAGTGCTGTTTATTACTATGTCTGCGCCGCAGCTTTCTGCTGATTTCGGCATGGCAGTACTGCCTTTGCGACCCTCGAAAAACTTCAGGTGTGCACCGTGTGCCTGGTCTATAATCAGCACCTTGCCTCGCCTGTGAACCTCCTCTGAAATTGCCTCAACATCGCTACAGATTCCGTAGTAATTCGGGCTCGGTAAAATAACTGCACCGGCCTCAGGATTCTCATCCAGAAGGCGTGAAATTTCTTCTGCCTCCACCGGCCCTGCAATGCCGTATTCCTCCACCACTGAAGGGTACGCATATACCGGCTGAATGCCTCCAAGAGTCATAGCATTAAACACGGACTTATGACAGTTTCTGGCCATGATCAGCTTGCCGCCGTCACTGCCATCGCTGCTCTTTCCTGCACAGGCCAGAATGGAAGCAATAATGCCGCCGCTGGTTCCGTTTACCAGAAGATAGGATGCCTTTGCATCATAAAGTTCACGATATTTTCCCATGGTTTCGGCGATGATTCCCTCTGTCTGAAACAGATTGTCCGCACCGATTATTTCTGTAATATCGCAATCAATAAATCGCTCCAGAAACTCCCCGTATCCGCACTTCTGATACAGGGCTTTTCCCTTGTGTCCCGGCATATGGAAACTGACCGGATCCTTCGAAGCATGTTCAATTAAAAAATCTGTTACTCCTGCCATTGCATTTCCTCCGCTAATATTATATCCATAATCGCAATACTTTTCCACTTTGGTTGTATAATACGGTCACAAAAAACAGACACTAAAATAAGCCGGGACATCCCGGCTTGTTTTTCATTCTGTTTTCACATCCGCCAGTGTGAACTCCAGCGCCTTCGACAGTTCATCAAGGCCGGTCTGTATCTGGTAACCGATCTTACCTGCACTGAACATTATGGTTTCGCATTCTGCCGCGCTGGCATCGATGAACGTTGGAAAAGGCTTCTTCATTCCAATTGGACTGCAGCCTCCGTGAACGTATCCCGTGAGAGGAAGCAGTTCCTTTTCCTTTATCATTTCCACGGACTTTTCCCCGGTTGCCCTGGCGGCTTTCTTCAGATCCAGACCACCGTTAACCGGCACCATGAAAACATAGTGCTGTCTGCTGTGACTGGTGGTAACCAGGGTTTTGAAAACCTGCTTCTCATCCTGCCCCAAAGCAGCTGCAACCTCAGTACCGCTGATGGCTCCCGTGGATTCATATGTATGAGCGGTATAGCTGACCTTCTTCTGATCCAGCACCCGCATTACATTAGTACGTGTCTGTTTCGCCATGTGTGTTTCCTTTCACACACATTATACCACCGGCTACAGACCCCATGCCAGAACAATCGGAACGCAAAGGCATCCCAGCACGAATGCCAGCCCCAGTGCCCCGCAGGTGATTCTTGTTCTGCGTGCGCATCTTGATATTCTTTCTCTTCTGCGATTCTTTCTGCAGCAGTATTCCTGCATGTTCCATAATTCTACCTGACTCATCATAATCTTTACCTCCTTTTTTATGCTTCTCTCGTCCCCTCTTGAGTCAAGTATAAAAAAAGACCTGTCCGAAATTACGGACAGGCCGATTCATGTTAGATT
>JAKSSH010000025.1 GCA_024403155.1 Clostridia bacterium
TAAGGTTATCGAAATCGACTCACAGGGAAGAATCAACCTGAGCAGAAAGGATCTGTTGTAATTAAACAAATATAGCCTCGCGGAAAACCGCGGGGCTTTTTATTTTGGAAAATATTGACAATATGGAAATATATGGTACAATGCTTATATATATTGACAATAGGGGATAAAACCCCTAACATGAAAGGGGAAAAGCAATGCCAACTATTTGTAGCTTTTACGGAATTGTTATTGTAATGAGATTTAGAGAAAAGGAGCATAATCCACCATATATACATGCTGTAACTAATGAATATGTCGCTCCATTTCTTATAGAAACTGGAGAGATAATGGCGGGTGAGTTTCCTGAGAAAGCACAAGCTCTGGTAAAAGAATTTATTCTTCACTATCAAAAGGAATTGGAGGAAATGTGGGAAACAGAAAACTACAGAAGACTTCCTGCATTGAAATGATATGTTTCATGAAGCAATTAAACTTAAATATAATAAGGGAACTGAAGTTGAAGTGACTTTTTTAGATGGAAAGGTAAAAACCTACGATATGAGAAGGCTATTTAAAAAATATCCTCAACTTTCTGCACTAAAGGACAGAAATCTTTTTAAGTCGGGGAGACTGGATCCTTTTGGTATTACCTGGAACGATGAACTTGATATAGATGCGGAGACAATTTATCAGGAAGGAGAAACAATTCGAGAAGAGAAGATAACTTCTATAGTAAGATTAGGTTGCCAAATTGCAGAAGCAAGAGGTCGCGCCGGCATGACACAAATGGATCTTGCCAGAGCAACAGGAATAGATCAATCTGACATTTCAAAAATTGAAAGGGGAAAAGCGAATCCTTCTGTTTCTACTATTGAAAGGATAGCAAAGGCAATAAATGCTTCCTTGAATATAGAAATAAAATAGAGTTTAAATAGCAGCAAAGGGGTATTAGGGTGCTGCGGAGACCATTATTGTATGTGGCCGTCGGAATGGTGACGGCTATTTTAATTGAATATTATATGGGAACAGCTGCGGCTATATGTATGGAAGCAATGATGCTGGCAGTATTTTTCTATATGCAAAAACAGGACTTGCCAGATAAAAAGAAAATAATTATCTGGTTGGTGCTGCTTTCTTATTTTTTTGGGGCAGTTTCATTTCTCCTGCAAAGCAATGGATTAGATAAGCAGCAGGAAATTCTAATGGGACTTGCAGATCAAACCGGCATGTCAGCCTTTGCGGGAAAGGTGATGGATGTGCAGGTTAAGGCCTCGGAATCAGGTGACAGATATGTGCAAATGACAGTAAAAAATAAATACGGGAAAGTTCTTGTTAAATACTATAACAAAAATTTTAAAGTAATCCCCGGAGATATGGTTGAGATTCAGGGAACTGTTTCGATTCCTCAGGGAAGAAGAAATCCGGGCTGTTTTGATTATGCCCTGTATCTTAGATCTCAGAACATTCCTGTAACAATGACTGCAAAAACAATTCATAAAGCCTATTCCGCTGATTCGTTTCCCGGCAAACTTTATAAGATAAAGGAATCATTCATAAGCAGGTTGGAAAGCTCAGCTGACAGGGATACGGCTGCAATGATGAGATCTGTTATGTTCGGGGAAAAGGGGAATCTGGATGAGGATGTGCTGGAGGTTTTTCAAAGAAACGGCACGGCACATATTCTGGCTGTGAGCGGACTTCATATAGGGATAATATACGGCTTTATTCTTAAATTGTGGAATCTGATTGGAAATCTGACCAAAGGATTAATCTGCGGCAGGCGGGGAGTAACATTTTTTGCTTTCAACAGCCTGTTTTTTGGCTGCTACATGGTTATGGCCAACTTCTCCCCATCGGTGGTAAGAGCGGTTATTATGGTACTTCTTCATGTTTTTGCGCAGCTCACAAACAGATATTATGATTTGAGCAATGCAGCGCTGACAGTAATGATTATTGTGCTTATATTCAACCCGTACATGCTGTTCAATGTGGGATTTCAGATGTCATTTCTGGCGGTACTGACTTTGGTTCTGGTGATGCCATTCATTAAAAATATATATTCAGGAGTGTTTCTTTCAAGTCTGGTTATACAGATAGGTCTTGGGCCCTTTATTATATACAATTTCAACTACCTGTCTCTCATAGCGGTATTTATTAATGTTCCGGTGATTTTCCTGGCGGGGCTGATTGTACCTGCGGGACTGGTGAGTATGGTCATCAGCTGTATATCAAAGAGCAGTCTGACAATATTCGGTATATCCGCAAAAGCTTTGAAACTTATGTGTGACTTTCTGGAGTGGATCAACAGCGCTGCAGAAATAGATGGTGTTACCACATTTCAGATGCCAAGTCCTCCACTGTGGATTATGGCCTTTTATTATCTGGGACTGCTGCTACTGGCAACTGAAGAGGGGCGGATCGCAATTATTCGTGCAGGAGAGCTTGGGGCTTCAGCTGCGGCAAAATTGAAAAGCAGAATCAGATATGTGATAAAAACATGTGCGGTTATATTAATGGTTTCACTTGCTTTTGCATATATTGCCGGAGACAATTTTCGGGATTGTAATCTTACATTCGTTGATGTGGGACAGGGAGACTGCATGTGCCTGCAATCAGAGGGAACCTATCTGATCGACGGCGGCGGTAACATTAACTACGATCTGGGCAAGAACACTTTAAGAAGCTATTTACTTAAGAACGGTATGAGCCATGTGGATGGAGCTTTCGTTACACATCTTCACACGGATCACTACAAGGGAATATGCGAGCTGTGCAGAGAGGGAATGGTGAAAAAACTGTATGTGTATGAAGGGAATAGAGCAATTAAAGAACAGATAGCCTGGGAAACCGGTCTGAGGTCTGAAAGCATTGAATTTATCCATTCAGGACAGGACATTATTATAGGAGATGGCGGATTATTAAATAGGCATCGTGAATATTTTGAAGTTATGTGGCCTGCAAAGAAAACGGAGCAGGAATATCGAGAAATGCTAAAAGACAAGGAAAATGAGAATAAAATGAGTCTGGTAATAAGAGTTCATTTTGAGCACGATCCGATGTTCGGCAAAACGGAAGAAACTACGATGCTGGCAACAGGAGATATGGGCGAAGAGGGAGAAATGGAACTGATATCAGAATTTGGAAACAATCTTAAGTCAACCATACTGAAAGTAGGGCATCATGGATCCAAGTACAGTTCAACAGAATCATTTCTTGATGAAGTAGATCCTTCCGTTGCAATAATTCAGGTGGGAAAAAACAACTATGGTCATCCTGCTGCAGAGACTATTGATAGGCTTGCAGCCTGCAGGGCTGAGGTATACAGAAATGATGAAAGCGGAGCAATCGGATTTTGCATAAAGAATGGGAAGATCAGGAAAGTCAGGCGAATGATTGAATGAATTATAAACACCCAGAATACGACGAATAGTGCATGTGTTTTCAACATTTTTTTGTGTAGTTCGTCGTGCCTATAACAATTAACGGTTCGGCGTAGGAAGTCAGAAGGGGCAAGAGCAAACTTTAGGCCTGTCTTATTATAAAATAGAATCAGTTGTGTCTATGATTATGTGAGCAAATAGGATATAATAACTATAATATGGCACGAAACGAAGAACACGCTTTTATTAAGATTGGTAAGGACATAAAGGCCGGTAGAATTCCTGGCCTGGTTATGTTGCTTGGGATAGAGGAATATCTGGTTGATTTCTATGCCGAGGAACTTATCAGCCAGTTTGTAAACAAGGCAACAGAGGCCCTGGATCTTGTTGCTCTTGATAGAGATAGCGTTACAGTTAATGGCATAATAGAGAATTTGGAAACAATGCCTTTAATGTCGGAAAGAAAGGTGGTTTATCTGCCGGATTTCATAGATGCCAAGGGTAAGCTTCCGAAGACATTTCAGGATAACCAGTCTGTTGATCAGCTTGTTTCTTATCTGGAGGAAACTGTTGCAAAAGCAGATAAAGATGCAGGATTGCTTTTGCTTATTTCCATAGCCAGACAGGAAGATGACAGGGCAGAGCAGGCTGTAAAAAGGACAAAATTCTTTAAAGCTGCAGCTGCTGCAGGAAATGTGTATGATTTCGAAGCACTGGATTCAAGGCAGCTTAAGGGATTTATTGAGAAGAGATTTCATGCATCAGGTAAACAGTTCAGACCCGGAATCGTGAACCTGATTGTTAGAGAATCCGGGTACGGAAATAAAAACATTGACTATGGGCTTTTCAACCTTGACAATGACCTTAAGAAAATGATTGCTCACTGCGGAACTGCACCGGAAATCAGTCCTGCAGATGTGGCTTCTGTAATAACAATTAATCCTGAAAACAATGTGTTTGCCATGATAGATGCCATTGGCAGAAATCGTAAGGACGAAGCTTTCAGGCTTTTGCATAATCTTCTGGAGGATGGAAGCAGCGAATTTCAGCTTCTGGCGCTTATTACGAAACAGCTGGAGCTGATGCTTACAACCTGTGAAATGAAGGATCAGGGCATGAACCTGAAATCCATTCAGGCTGCTCTTAAGAAATCCGATAGAATTCATGAATTCAGAACCCAGAAGGCTCTGGAAGCCGGCAGCAGATTCAGAACAGAGGATCTGAAGAGAATTCTATCTGCTGCATATGAAGTTGAACCTAATGTTAAAACCGGACTTATGCCGGGACCACTGGCTCTGGAGTATTTTATAGCTGGAATATAAAGATTGATAATGAAACACGGAAACACACAACTTAAAGCTGATATGATGCTGGTTCTTGTTACCCTGTGCTGGGGTATATCATATTTCATGATGGACCTTTGCCTTGATGAGATGGATCCGCTGACTTTGAATGCCTACAGATTCCTTGGGGCATTTGCCGTAGCAGCTCTAATAGCGTTCAAGAAGATTAGGAATGTGAACAAGAGAACTCTGAAATACGCATTTCTAATTTCACTGTCTCTGATTTTCGTGTATGTGGGGGCAACTTACGGAGTGAAGTACACTTCCCAGTCAAATGCAGGATTCTTCTGTGCAACATCTACAGTATTTACACCTATACTGGCATTTGTTATCAAGAAGGTAATTCCGGATAAGAAACTGGCGCTGGTAATAGTTCTTTGTACTATCGGCGTTGCCCTCATGAGCCTTAATGGAGAATTCCATATTGCCGTTGGTGACTGGCTCTGTCTCATGTGCGGTTTCGCATATGGTATTGATCTTCTGATTACAGAAACAGCCGTAGCCCATGAGGATGTAGACGCGTTTCAGATAGGAGTATATCAGCTGGGATTTACAGGCATATGGATGCTTATTCTCTCATTTGTTTTCGAGACACCGTGTTTGCCTCAGAGCCCGGCCTGCTGGATATCTGTAATATTCCTGTCAATATTCTGCACTGGGGTGGCATTTGTTGCTCAGGCAATTGCGCAGCAGTATACTACAGCAACTCACGTAGGCATTATATTTGCCCTGGAGCCTGTTTTTGCAGGAATTGTAGCATTCCTGTTCGCAGGAGAAAGACTCCTGCCTAGAGCTTATTTCGGCGCTTTCCTGATGCTCATGTCAATTATCATCATGGAAGTGGACATTAAGTCACTGTTCACAAAAAAAGTTGACAAGGATAGACTTGATAGTTAATAATATGCGTGTGAGAAGTCAGAGTTTTAAGACTTGAGATTGCCACCTCGTTTGAGAGGTGGCAATTTTTATAAAGGAGGATTTTATGATTCAGATGATGTGGCCCATACTGTTGGCCGTAGGTGCAGACGTATTCTATCAGATTTGTGCCAAGTCCATGCCTGGAACCCTTAATCCTTATGCAGGCCTGGTAATTACATATGGGGTAGGAGCGGTAGTCTGTTTTATTATTTACGAGGTTAGTTCCAGAGGCGGAAACATTATAAGCGAATGGCACAATGTAAACTGGACAGTATTCATTCTTGGTATTGCCATTGTCGGGCTGGAACTTGGAAGCATATTCATGTACAGGGTAGGCTGGAACGTTAATACAGGATACATTGTAAAGTCAATTATTCTGGCAACAGCACTTGTATTTGTTGGTTATTTCCTGTTCAAAGAATCCATTACATGGAGCAAGATTGCAGGCATAGTTGTATGCATGGCAGGACTTTATCTGATAAACAGATAGATATTCATATATAATGTATACATGAGGCGGGTTCATAGACTTTTTGTACAGATATTGATACAATGATATCTGTTACAGAAGGTCTTTTTGTATGCAAAAAAACACAGGATTTCTCGCTGTGGATATTGTATACAAGACTTTTAAGTGTTAAACTAATTTTGTAATTTAAAATTACAGGTAATAAGTTATAGGAGGATATCGACATGAGTGAAAAAGCTTGTAAATGCGGTTGTGAAAGCGCTAGAGCGGCACAGTTCACAGAACTGGCGCCTACACTTGAACAGTACGCAAAAGTGCCGGGCAGTCTGATTACCATTCTGCAGAAAGCTCAGGAAATCTACGGTTATCTTTCAGTGGATGCCATTAATTATATTTCTGAGTGCACAGGTATCAAACCGGCAAAAATTTATGGTGTGGCAACTTTCTACGCACAGTTCAGACTTCAGCCAATAGGCAAATATCTGATCATGCTCTGTAAGGGCACGGCATGCCATGTAAATGGTGCTGATATGATTGAAGAGGCAATCTGCGAACATCTGGGAATCCAGGACGGTGAAACTACTGAAGACGGTATTTTCACACTGAACAACGTAGCATGCCTGGGCTGCTGCTCACTGGCACCTGTAATGATGGTGAAGAGCGTAGACGGAGATGAAACATATGGAAATCTGACCAAGGACAAGGTTAGAGAAGTCCTTGATGAAATTAAGGCAAGAGCATAAGGAGGTAACAGCATGAGAGTTGTAGTAGGACAAGGCAGCTGTGGTGTTGCCACTGGTGCCAGAAAGACTGCTGCTGAATTCGAAAAGCAGATAGCAGCCAAAGGTCTTGACATTCCTGTACAGGTTACAGGCTGTGTAGGTACTTGTTACCTGGAGCCAATCGTTGACGTATATGACGACAGCGAAAACCTTACAAGATATGTGAAGGTACAGCCTGAAAAGGTTGAACAGATTGTTGAAGAACATCTGGCAGGCGGAAAGCCTGTAGCAGATCAGACTATATCAGATGAAGATAAGCAGTTTGTTGAAAAGCAGCAGAGAGTAGTACTCAGAAACTGCGGCGTAATCAACCCTGAAGACATCGAAGATTATCTGGCTGTAGATGGCTATAAGGCAATCGAAAAAGTATTAAAGGAAATGAAACCTGAACAGGTTATCGAAGAGATAAAGATTTCAGGGCTGAGAGGAAGAGGCGGTGCCGGATTCCCAACATGGTTCAAGTGGAACGCAGCCAAGGAAAACAGAGGCGATCAGAAATATCTGGTTTGCAATGCTGACGAAGGCGATCCTGGTGCATTCATGGACAGATCCGTTCTGGAAGGCGACCCTCATTCACTGCTTGAAGGCATGATTATCGGCGGATATGCAATGGGCGCTACTGAAGGTGTTATCTATTGCCGTGCTGAGTATCCTCTGGCAATAAAGAGACTGGAAATCGCAATGGCTCAGGCAAGAGAAAAGGGATTCCTGGGCAAGAACATTTTTGATAGCGGATTTGATTTCGATATCAGAATCAAGGCAGGCGCCGGCGCATTCGTATGCGGCGAAGAAACTGCTCTTATCGCTTCACTGGAAGGTGAACGTGGAATGCCTAGACTTAAGCCGCCATTCCCTGCACAGAAGGGTTACTGGCAGAAGCCTACAGACATTAATAACGTAGAAACACTGGCAAACGTGCCATGGATCATCTATAACGGCGGAGCTGCTTTTGCAGACTTCGGAACCGAGAAATCACCTGGAACAAAAGTATTCGCACTGGCCGGAAAGATCAAGAAGGGCGGTCTTGTTGAAGTTCCTATGGGAATGACAATCAGGGAAGTTATCTTCGGCATCGGCGGCGGCATCAAGAATGACCGTGAATTCAAGGCTGTACAGATGGGCGGACCATCAGGCGGATGTATTCCAGCAAGCTTAATTGATACTCCTGTAACTTATGAAGATATAAACAAGACGGGTGCCATTGTTGGTTCCGGCGGTATGATTGTAATGGACGAAGATACCTGCATGGTAGACATGGCCAGATACTTCCTGAACTTTACTCGTGATGAGTCATGCGGTAAGTGCAACTACTGCAGAATCGGTACAAAGAGAATGCTGGAGATTCTGGAAAGAATCACTAACGGCGAAGGCAAGGATGGAGATATTGAGCTTCTTGAAGAACTTGCAAACAAGATTAAGGATGGTTCAATGTGCGGTCTGGGACAGACAGCTCCTAACCCTGTACTGACTACAATCAGATACTTCAGAAACGAGTATGAAGATCATATTTACAATAAGAAGTGCACAGCAGGGTCCTGCAAGGCACTGATTGAATATAACATTACCGATGCATGTAAGGGATGTACGCTCTGCGCAAAGAACTGCCCTGTTGATGCTATCAGCGGTAAGGTTAAGGAAATGCACGTTATTGATCACGACAAGTGCATTAAGTGCGGCAAGTGCATGGATCACTGCAAGTTTAATGCAATTGTTAAGGCGTAAGAGAGAGGAGGTAAAGCAATGAATAAATTCTTATTAAACATCAACGGCAAAGAAGTCAAAGGCGTAGCCGGACAGACTATTCTGGAAGTTGCCAGAGAAAATGATATTTTCATTCCAACTCTCTGTTATGACGAGAGGACAAAAATCTACGGTTCCTGCGGAATCTGCATGTGCGAGGTTGAAGGAAATCCTAAACTCTGCAAGGCTTGTGCTACAGAAATCGCGCCTGGAATGGTAGTTAGAACAAATACCGAAAGAGTAATTGAGTCCAGAAAGACAAATCTGGAACTGCTGCTTTCAAACCACACAGGAGACTGCAGACCTCCATGCGTACTGGCATGTCCTGCACAGACAGACTGCCAGGGTTATGTTGGACTGATTGCTAACGGTGAATATGAAGCTGCTCTGGAACTTGTTAAGGATAAGATTCCGCTTCCTGCATCACTTGGCAGAGTTTGTCCTCATCCATGCGAAAAGGAATGCAGACGCGGTCTTATTGACGAACCTATCTCAATTCAGTGGCTTAAGAGATTTGTTGCTGACCAGGATCTGGGAGATGTTGAACCGTTCATTCCTGAAATCGATGAAGAAACAGGAAAGCGCGTTGCAATTATCGGTGGCGGCCCTATGGGACTTTCTGCTGCATACTTCCTGAGACAGATGGGACACGAAGTAACAGTATTCGAATCAATGCCTAAGGCCGGCGGTATGCTGAGATATGGTATCCCTGAATACAGACTTCCTAAGGCAGTTCTGGATGATGAAATCATGACTATCGAAATGATGGGCGTTGATATCATTTGCAACACAAAGATCGGCGTGGATATTCCATTTGAAACTATCCGCGAAGAATATGATGCTGTACTTCTTGGTATCGGTGCATGGATTTCAACTGGCGTTGGATGTCCTGGCGAAGATGCTGACGGAGTAATCGGCGGTATTGACTTCCTGAGAAAGGTTGTCAGAAACGAAGAAATCGAACTGGGTAAGAAGGTTGCTATCGTCGGTGGTGGTAACACTGCAATGGATGCCTGCAGAACAGCAGTAAGACTCGGAGCTGAAGAGGTCTATAACATCTACAGAAGAACCAAGGATGAAATGCCTGCAGACATGGTGGAAATTGAAGAAGCTGAAGAAGAAGGCGTAATCTTCAAGAATCTGACCAACCCTCTGGAAATCGTTAAGGATGAAAACGGACATGTTAAGGAAGTTATCCTTCAGTGTATGGAACTGGGTGAACCTGATGAATCAGGCAGACGTCGTCCGGTACCTATTGAAGGCAAGACTGAAACAATTCCTCTTGACAACATGATTCTGGCTATTGGCCAGGCAGTAGATGCATCAATCTTTGACTGTGATAAGACAAGAAAGGGTGCAATCGCATACGATAAGGAAACATTCATGACATCAATACCTGGCGTATTTGCAGGTGGTGACTGCGGTAACGACAAGATTTCAATCGCAGTTGAAGCAATTGCTGATGCTAAGAAGGTTTCAGAAATTATTGATGCATATCTTGATGGCGAAACAATCAGATACGAAGAACCTTACTTCGTAACAAGAGATGACATTACAGAAAAAACATTCGAAGACAGAGAAAGAATGTGCAGACCTGAAATGCCACAACTGTCTGCAGAAGAAAGAAAGGGTAACTTCTCAGAAGTAATTCCTGATGGATATACACCTGAAGAAGCCGAAGAAGAAGCAAACAGATGTCTGGAATGCGGATGTCACGATTACTTCGAATGTAAGCTCATCGATCTGGCACATCAGTACGATGTTGAACCTTCAAGACTGGCAGGAGACAAGAATACAATCGAATTTGAAGATGACCATCCATTCATCGTAAGAGACCCTAACAAGTGTATACTTTGCGGTCTTTGCGTAAGAGTCTGCGACGAAGTTATGGGAATCGGTGCTCTTGGTCTTGTTAACAGAGGATTTGACACAGTAGTTAAACCTAACCTTGAAAAGCCTCTTGCTCAGTCAGGATGCTGCTCATGCGGACAGTGTGTAAGCGTATGTCCAACAGGCGCACTTCAGGAAAAAACTACAATGGTCAAGGAAGTTCCTCTTGCAACTGTAGAAACAGATACTACATGCTCATATTGCTCAATCGGCTGCTCACTGAAGCTGGAAAGCTATGGCGACATTCTTGTTAAGGCTAACCCTGACAAGGAAGGTATCGTTAATGCCGGTCTGGCTTGCGGAAAGGGCAAGTGGGGATTTGACTGTGCACTTCTGGAAGACAAGCTGGATGCTCCGCTTATCAAGGATGGAGATTCATTCAGAGAAGCTGATTATCATGAAGCACTGACTCTGATTGCCAAGAAGATGCAGTCAACAGCAGCCAAGTACTGCCACAACCACATTGGTGTAGCAATTTCAGACAGATACACAAACGAAGAAGCTTATGCAATCAAGACTATGGCAGAAGCCATGGGTGCTAAGATCTTCAGCATGAACAACAGACAGAGTGGACTTAAGGAAGTTATAGGACACGATGCATCACCTAATACAATTGATGAACTGCTGTCCACAAACTTCATCCTGGCTGTAGGCTACAACGCAGTTGACAACCCTATCATTCAGATTAAAATGGAACAGGCTGCAAAGAGAGGAGCTAAGCTGGCTCTGATCAATCCTGCAGAATATCCACAGCACTTCTCAAATCTGGCTGCAGAAGTATATGCTGATGACCTTGGATTCCTTAAGGAAGTTGCAAAGGCTATAATCGACGCCGGCAAGGGTAAGGATGTTGCAGGTTACGATGAACTGGCAGCTTCACTGGCAGCTGTTACAGCAAGTGAAGATGCAAAGGCAATCGCCGACATGTATCTGGGAGCCAAGAAGGCTATGATCGTATTTAACCAGAACATGATTTCAGTAGATGCTGCAAAACTGATTGCTGACATCGCAATGCTTTCAGGACACATTGGAAGTCCACGTGATGGTATCCTTCAGGTTAAGGCCAAGAACAATTCACAGGGTCTTGTGGATCTGGGAATCACAGAAGGTGCTGAAGAACTTGAAATGATGAAGGCACTGTTCGTATTCGGCGAAGAGTTCGAAATCGACAGAGAAAGAGTTGAATTCCTGGCAGTATGTGATACTCATATGACAGCTCTGGCTGCAAAGGCAGACGTTGTAATCCCTGGTACTGGTTTTGCATCAACTGACGGAACATTCACTAACACTGAACGCCGTCTGCAGCCTGTACTGGCAGCAATCGATGAGGATGTATATCTCTCCAACTGGGAGGTTGCAGCAGCTATCGCTCACATCTTCGAAGTTGACTGCGAATGGGAATCAACAGAAGATATTTCATTTGAAATGGAAGACTGCGTTCCAACTTACAAGTATGCAGAGCTTGATGAGGTTCTGGGCGGAGTACTGGTGCCTGTTGATGCTAAGCTGGCAGTTGTTGAAGGAAATGCATTCGGCGATTATCTGCCATGCACAGATTCACTTATGAACTGCATCGCTGAAAGACTTCCTAAGATGGCTAATCCGACAGAATAAGCTATATAAATCAAACATAAATGGCGGACCTTAAAGGCCCGCCATTTTGTTATTTAATCCTAAACCGATTTTTACCCTATAGTTCCGCACATGTCATACGTGAATACTGGACTAAAGCTACTATATTGTGCGGGAATTGAATCTTTGCCTTAGATATAGAATGATTTCCGCATTTTTAGGTTCCATTTACTGGTTTTGTATGCATATTAAGTGCGGGAATATCCTTTGCTTATTGTTAACGGTTTGGTTGCAATGCATCCTTAATGTAATTTCCCGCACATAAATAGCATGTGAACGCATTCTTTTCGTAGTTAAAGTGCGTAGAATTAGGGTCAAAACCATAGACGGGGCAGTATTTTTTCTTTTATTATTTGGATAATATATGCATCAGTTTTTATATCGTCTTCAAATGTATTGATGTAATTTGAACGTCTTACTGTTTTTGTATATTCAAGCACATATTCGCGCTCTGAAGCATTGCATCTATATTTGAATTTGTCAGCAAGGCCGGAATGCTCCCAAATAATTATTTCGCTGTCAGCCAGCATAAATTTGAAATCATTATATATTGTAATTTTACCCGTGCGATCGTTATATGCTCGCCAGATAGAGCCGGATGAGTTCATCCACTCAAGAGCGATTGGGACATTCCAATGACAGCTGTTATTATTATAATTATATAATCTGCTGATAGGAATGTTTGCCTTTTTGAGAGACTCACTAAGGGATTGAACAAGCTCTCTTACGTCAATACGCATACGTTCTTCATAGTGATAAAATGCTCCTAATTCTTCAGCGATATTTCCAATGTCCTGCTCGGATTTTGAACGGACATGGATATCATTGTTGGTTGTTCGTGATACTGAATAATCAATTTTCTTTTGAATAAATTTCCCAGTGTACCATTTATATTGAGCGGGGGTCATTACAATCCTTGCAACATCAAGATTTCCTGCGGAAAATGAATAAATCAGATTAACAAGTTCATCTTTCAGCGGTTCAATGTCAGAGTAATAATCACAACTGTCTGCTTCTGATAAGGGAGAACGATGCAGCCGTATTATGTCTAGAATTTTCTGAAGCTTTTCCAGATATTTCTTTCGTGCCAGAAGATAAGTTCTATCAGATTTTTTTGAAAGATACTTTTGTTTTTTATGCTCAATTTCATAGAAGGCAGTCTGGTTTCTATCCTTACGGATGTATATGTTGCCTTCAGGCAAATTGTTTAACCGTCCGGCAACCCGGCGACAGGCAGCATCATAGTCAAATGCAAGTGAAAGTGATGTGCGAAT
>JAKSSH010000026.1 GCA_024403155.1 Clostridia bacterium
TATACAGGAAAACCTTAGTTCCCTTCTTTACCTTGGTACCCGCTGCCGGATACTGTTTAACTATAATGAATTCAGTTCCTTCAGCATCCTTGCTCATGTCATACTTCAGTTCTTTCCCTGCCAGGATTCCGATTCCTTCATCTGCCAGATGTCCAACAACATCAGGAACCTCAATCTTTTCATTTGCACTTACTGTCTCGGTTGAATCGGGCTGGATGTTCAGATACTTCAGGGACTTACCTAAAATCTCACTTACTGCAGGACCTGCAGTAACACTACCGTATTTAGCTCCCTTAGGGCTATCTGCAATAACCAGAACTGTCAGTTTCGGATCTGACATAGGTGCCATTCCCAGGCAGGATGAATCTGTGTAATCACTGTAGCCGCCGTTTACTGCCTTGTTGGCCGTCCCGGTCTTGCCGCCAACTCTGTATCCCTTAACTGCCGCATTTCCGCCACCGCCTTCCGCAACAACGTATTCCATGATTTCGCACATTTCATCTGCGGTTTCCTTGGATACTGTTCTTCTGACAACTTCAGGTTTTATCTTTTCTTCGGTGTTTCCGTTTATGCTTCTTATTTCCTTAACAAGACGAGGTTTCATAAGTTTACCATCATTGCCAAGAGAACAGATTGCTGTGATCAGTTGAATTGGAGTTACCGCAACACCCTGTCCGAATCCGATGGTGGCCAGTCCTACAGGACCTGCAGCTTTCTCATCCTGAAGAAGCGCTCTTCCTTCAGCAGGGAAATCGATTCCGGTGGTTCCGGTGATTCCGAAGGTATCCAGGTAATCATAGTACTTGGCAATGCCAACCTTTGTTGCCAGTGTCATGAATACGGGGTTGCAGGAATTACCTACCGCCTGCTTCAGAGACTGCGTGCCGTGGCCGCCTCTGTTCCAGCAGTGTATTGTTTCTCCTGCAATCGTAAGCGCACCGCCGCAGGTATATGTGCTGTCCATTGATGTTGCATCCTCTTCAAGTGCAATAGATGTTGTAAGCAGCTTGAATACTGAACCCGGTTCATATACATCACAGATAAGAGGATTTCTCCACATCTTGCTGAGATAATCCGACTGTTCCTTCTGAGTCATGGCCTTGAACCTAGCTTTGTCCTCGGAATCTGCCGGCACGTACGGATTGTTCGGATCGAAGCTTGGTGTCTGCGCCATGGCCAGAACGTCTCCGTTTTCAGGGTTCATTACTATTGCAAATACTCTGTTTGAATTTGTCTTCTTTCTTACTTTTTCAATGGCTTCTTCAGTGTAGCTCTGAATTACCAGGTCTATTGTTGTAACAATATCGCAACCGTCTTCCGCTTCATAGTACTTCTCGTTTTCTGGAGAATATGAAAGCTGCTTGCCGTTTGTGTCTGTATAATTTACAACTCTTCCGGCTATACCTGAAAGATAGTTGTTGTACTCAAGCTCCAGCCCGGACTGTCCGGTGTTTTCGTCATTAACCATGCCCATTACATTGGCTGCCAGAGTTCCGTTTGGATATTCTCTTTTAGTATCCGAACTGATGGTAATCCCCTGAACGTCACACTTTCTCACCTTGTCTGCCATTTCTCTGTCAAGGCCCTTGGCAATTGTAATCTGTCCGGAATCACCCTTAATCTTGTCGTAAATCTCCTTACTGTCCATGTTCAGAGTCTTTGCAAGAGCGTCAGCTGTTTCATGCTTAAGTCTCTTCTTTTCAGCCTTGCTGTCATACTTGCCTATTTCGTATGGAGACACGTAGATAGAATAGCACTTCACACTCTGAGCCAGCTTCTCTCCATTGCAGTCATAGATAGTTCCTCTGTCTGCCTCGATTGGAGTATCCTTTGTCTGCTGAGCCAATGCACGTTCGCTGTATTCTTCACCCTTAATCAGCTGAATGTACCCCACTCTGAGAGCCACAGCCAATATAAGTGCAAATATGATTATCAGTACCAGTATTAAGTTTTTTCTGCTTCTGTTTGATACCGGCATTTGTCCTGTTCTTTCTCCAGTTAAAAAAGTATCCCGGACAGCTATTGTTTTGCCTGTGCCCGGGTTAGTAGATAAAAATGATTATTCGTAGGCCTTTTCCTTAAGTATGTCTGCGAAACCTGTATCCGGTGCATCCTCTGCTGTAATGTATACGCAGTGCTTTGAATCAGGATTCTTCATTCCAAGCTTTCCTTTTGCCTGGCCTTCTATGTATGTAATGGTGCTTGAACTGAGCATCTTTACATCAAGATCCTCTATCTCTCCACTTATTACGTCATTTTCCGCCTTTGTCTTGTTAATGTCGTATGTGAGTTTCGCTGAGTATGACGCGATAACTACTACCATCATCAGTACCAGTACTCCTATGAGAACAAGGGACAGCATTATCTTGTGATCGCTGCCGATGCTGAGCACCATGCCCTTTGACAGAGGATTTTTTCTCTGCTGCTTCCTTCTCTGAGGTACAGGTATTCTCTCAGACTGTGGCTTCATGTCAATACCATATTTCTGATACTGTTTCTGGTATTCATACCATTCCTGTGCTGCTATCATGCCTATCTTCCTCTTGAATCGCTATTTTTTCTCAATTACACGAAGTTTGGCACTTCGTGATCTCGGATTGGTTTCCAGTTCTTCCTCTGATGGGATTATTGGCTTGCCTGTTACCTTGTTGGCATCAGAAACCTTTCCGCACACACATACCGGGAATTCCGGCGGGCAAGTGCACGGGTTCAGCCTTCTGGCGAAGGCCTCCTTGACTATGCGGTCTTCCAGTGAGTGGAAGGTTATTATGCAAAGTCTGCCCCCAGGGTTCAACACATCGCAAAAGCTGTCGCATGCCTCTGCTATCTGTTCCAGCTCACCGTTAACCTCTATCCTTATCGCCTGGAATGTTCTTTTGGCAGGATGAGGCCCGTCTCTTCTTGCCGATGCGGGAATTGCTGCCTTAATCACTTCCACCAGCTGTGAGGTGGTGGCAATACCGCCTTCCTCTTTTCTTCTTTTAACTATGAATTCGGCAATACGACTGGCCCAGCGTTCCTCGCCATATTCCTTTATTATCCTTGTAAGTTCCTTCTGGCTGTAATCGTTTACCACATCGTATGCCGAGAAGGAATCATCTCTATTCATTCTCATGTCTAGAGGTGCATCCTGCATATAAGAGAATCCTCGTTCAGGATTGTCCAGCTGGAAGGATGAAACCCCGATATCAAGAAGTGCTCCGTCGATTCCGTCAATCCCGTTATCCTCAAGAACCTTCTTGATTTCAGCATAGGTACTTTGGACCAGAATCTTTCTGCACTTCAGAGGTTCAAGTCTTTTACCAGCCGCGCTGAGGGCGTCCGTATCTCTGTCTATTCCTATCAGAATACCCTTCTCGCTCAGTTGGCTGCCAATGCCAAAGGCATGTCCTCCACCTCCAAGTGTGCCGTCCACATATATGCCGTCTGGCTTAATATTCAGATTTCCCATGCACTCTTCATAAAGAACAGGCACATGACTGAATTCAATGTTCATATCTTTTAGAAGTTAAACTTCTCCAGCTTTTCTGCAATTTCGCTGGCGTTAATATCTCCGGCCTTAACATTTTCGCCGGCCTGAGCAAAAGCATCCTTATCCCAATGCTCCTTACTCCATACTTCAATGTTGTTGATATTTCCTATGGTGACAAGCTCCTTGGTTATGCCTGCATATTCTCTCAGTTCCTGGGGAATGGTTACTCTTCCCTGTTTGTCCACGTCACAAACTGCTGCGGACTGGTTGAAGTATCTCCTGATCATTCTTGCTTCAGGATTGCTCATAGGCAGCTGATTGAGTTCGCCGAGGAACTTTTCCCATTCCTCCATTGTGCTAATGGTCAGACACTTGTCCAGAGACTGCGCCACAACACAACGAGGCCCCAGTTCCTCCCTGAATTTTGATGGGATGATGAGCCTTGACTTTCCGTCTATTGAGTTTTGATACTTGCCTACAAACATATGTCATTGGTCTGCAACAGTGCAGACTATTCCCTTAACAATTATTAATGTGCCTCCATTTTAATCCACTATACATCCATTGTCAACCATTTTACTCCACAAAACCCCAATTTTGTGTGTGTTCCCCCCACATCTTATATGTCAAAATTTATAACTTCTTGAAAAGGTTCTTTTCACCGTGTAAAATTCTCACAGGAGGGATTGTTTAAATGAAAAGAAGATTAATTAAAATTACAGCATTATTACTGGCTCTTATGACCATCAGTATTGGTTTTGCGGGATGCGGAAACGATCTGGCTGAGCCTGATATTACTGTAGACTACCTTCAGGGCGAATTTGCCGAAATGCTTGAAAAGGATGGTGCGGATATCATCATCGGATCAGTGGACATCCTTGAGGAAAATGACACATATAAAGCCAGAATCACCGAAAAGCAGGTGGTTTCAAACGATAGTAAGAAGGGATACTATCTGGCAGAAACCAATAACCTTTATGAAAGAGTAATAGGTTCAGACTGCAGAATCGTATATTTTAACGGTGATACACCGATTGTGGGAAATGTAAAGGAATTTCTGAAGAGGCACAACGGTGAAACCGACACAATCTATAAAACATACTGCTTCAGCGAAAGCTGCGAACTTATATTACCTGTTAATCCTGAAGATTTAATCTAATCGCGAGGAATTCACATGCCACAACCGAATCCTATTGCATTCACAATCTTTAATATGGATATAATGTGGTACGGCATAATAATTACCTGCGGCATGGTTATTGCCGCAGTTATTGTTTATCTGAGGGCACCACGACACAATCTCAGCGGAGACAATATGCTCACACTGGCAATTATCGTTGTCCCTGCAGGGGTTATAGGAGCAAGAGCCTACTATGTCCTGTTTAACTGGGACATATACAAAGGAGACATTGCCCACATTCTGAATTTTCGTGGCGGTGGCCTTGCCATTCACGGAGGTCTTATTCTGGGCATTATTGCCGGAATTATCGTATGTCTGGTAATGAAGCAGCATCCGCTTAATGTGATGGATCTGTGCGCTCCTGCAGTAGCTCTGGCCCAGGCAATCGGACGCTGGGGCAACTACTTCAACAGCGAAGCTCACGGAGGCCTTACGGATCTGCCGTGGGGCGTTGTTATAGACGGACATACCTACCACCCTACTTTCCTGTATGAATCCATCTGGTGCTTCATTCTGTTCTTCATTCTTCTTTATGTTGACAATCACCGGAAATTCCAGGGACAGGTTCTGCTTCTGTATGGAATTTTATATTCCGCAGAACGCGTTATGGTAGAAAGCCTCAGAACTGACAGCTTGATGATAGGACCTCTTAAGCAGGCTCAGGTAATAAGCTTAGTAATCATAATCGTATGCGTGATTTTTTATGTTATACTGAGAAAAAAACAAATAAGGAGATCTTAGAATGAAACTGGGAATCGTAGGACTGCCTAATGTTGGCAAGAGTACACTGTTTAATGCAATTACCAAGGCCGGTGCAGAAGCGGCCAACTATCCTTTCTGTACAATCGAACCCAACATCGGTGTTGTTATAGTGCCTGATGAAAGAGTAACCAGGCTTTCCGAAATATATAATTCCAAAAAAACAATATATACAACAATCGAGTTCTGCGACATCGCAGGTCTGGTTAAGGGAGCAAGCAAGGGTGAAGGTCTGGGAAACAAGTTCCTGGGTCACATACGTGAGGTTGAAGCAATTGTCCATGTTGTTCGCTGCTTCGAGGATCCTAACGTTGTTCATGTTGACGGAAAGATCAATCCGGTTTCCGACATAGAAACCATTAACATGGAACTGATCTTCGCAGACATGGAAGTTCTGGAACGTCGTATCGCAAAGACAACAAAGATGCTAAAAGGAGATAAGTCTCTTCAGAATGAAATCGATCTGCTTACAAAGATCAACGACCATCTGGCTCAGGGAAATGTGGCAAGAACCATGGATCTGGATGATGATGAAACGGCCTTTGTAAAGAGCCTTGACCTGCTCACATACAAGCCTGTTATCTATGCAGCAAACGTGGCTGAAGAAGATGCGGCTGATGGCACAGAAGATAACGAATACGTTGCTGCCGTTCGAAAACTGGCAGAAGATGAAGGTTCTGAAGTTGTTGTTATCAGCGCCAAGGTTGAAGCTGAGCTGTCAGAGCTCGACGATGAAGAAAGAGACATGTTCCTTGAAGAATTGGGAATAAGCGAGGCAGGACTTGATAAACTTATCAAGTCATCCTATGCTCTTCTGAATCTGATTTCATTCATCACCACAGGTGAAGACGAAACAAGAGCATGGACAATAAAAAGAGGCACTCTGGCTCCACAGGCAGCCGGTAAAATCCATACTGACTTTGAGAAGGGTTTCATCCGTTCCGAAACCATCGCCTATGACAAACTCATGGAGGCAGGCGGTAAACTCAGTACCGCCAAGGAACACGGATGGCTCCGTTCCGAAGGCAAAGAATACGAAGTCAAAGATGGTGACATCTGCCACTTCCTGTTCAATGTATAATAAATAATTAAAACCTCAAGGCTCAACTGAACCTTGAGGTTTTCATATCTGTCATATTTTCGAGTATGAGAACTGGCCATCGCAGACCACTTCTCCATCTTCATGCAAAAGCTGTACTGCTACTATACAGGTGCGGCTTCCTCTATGTCGAACATCAGCCCTTGCATACAGTCTGCCTTCTTTGGGCTCTGTGCTGGTATAGAACTGCTGACTACATCCCTGAGTAACATACATGTCCCCTGTTGCTCTGGCAGCTTCTCCGCCAATAGCATCAGCCAGTGCATTATATGCGCCTCCTGTTACATGCCCCAGTTCATCTGCAAGTTCTTCTCTGAGAACCATATAGCCTTCCGCATAGTCTGGTTTTGCATTTGTGACAACTATTTCCATAAATTCTGAAAACTTATTTTCCATCTTTCATACTCTTCTTCTTTTCATACATTGCTGCGTCGGCTCTTCTGATAACATCACTTACAGCCATATCTTTTTCCGGATCATATATGGCCATGCCTGATGCGAAGGACGCCTTGCCCAGTTCAGATGAGGAAATACCGCTGAGCTTTGATACCATGTTTTCCATTTGGGTAATAAGGTTGTCTCTATGTATGTAATCATCTCCCTGAAGAACAACCGCAAACTCATCTCCACCGATTCTGAAAACAGGGCTGTGAGCAAATACGGTACAGATAACCTTACAGCAGTTCACAATATACGCATCACCGATATCATGTCCGTAGGTGTCATTTTCCTTCTTCAGGTCGTTTATATCGCAGAGAATAATTCCGAACTCACTGTTATTGTCCTCAGCTATTTCGTTTGCCAGTTCTGCAACCTTGTCAGTATAGGCTGTAATGTTCTTTACCTTGGTAAGAGCATCTGTATTGGCCAGTCTGATTGTATCCTCTAGTTTTTTCTCAATCTGGATTGTCTTATCCTTCAGACTGGACACGAAAGCTTCATACAGGTCAGAAATCAGCAGCGGCTTTCTCAGACAGTCAAGTCCCCCAGCTGCCTTGACTTCCTCAACCACTTCATCTGTAACCTGGGCGCTCAAAGCTACAATAGGTATTTCTGTTTCAGCGACCTGAGGCATCTCACGAATTTTCTTTATTGTTTCGACGCCACTCATTCCGGGCATAACCATATCCATGATGATCATGTCAAACCAGTCAGTACGCTCTGTAATGTCAGCTGCTTCATAACCGTTGCAGGCTTCCATAACGATAGCCCCTTCTGTTTCCAGAACATTTCTGTTTATTTCTCTTGAAATGTTATCGTCATCAACCAGTAGAATTGACATGTTCTTGAACATCTTTCTTCTGGTGTCAGCTTCACTTAAGGATTTTTCCTGAATTACACTGAATTCTGTACTGGCTGCCATTGCCATCGTCAAGGCATATCTGCACTTAACCAGGCAGTTCTTCATCTTGTCAGAGAATTCTCCGCACTCACCGTCCAGAATCATTCTGATGGCTGTTTTCGCATCAACCGCATCCTTGTAGACTCTTTTGCTGGTAAGAGCATCAAAGCAGTCTGCCACCGACACTATCTGTGCGGAAATAGGAATCTGATCTCCGCTTATTCCTGTCGGATATCCTTTTCCGTCCCACTTCTCATGGTGGTATTTGCAGATTTCCATGGCCGTGTTCATGTAGTCTGCACTCCATGTTCCCGCCATGATCTGCAGTATTTCACATCCCTTTTCGCTGTGTGTTTTCATTACAGCGCACTCATCTTTTGCAAGTTTCCCCGGCTTAAGCAGAATGCTGTCCGGAATTGCAATCTTTCCTATGTCGTGCAAAGGTGAAACGTAGGTGATGATGTTAATCCTGCTTTCAGTAAGTCTGTACTCCGGGTAATCCTTCATTACCTGCATTGCCAGTGCGTAGGTATATCTCTTAATTCTATTGATGTGCTGGCCGCTGTCAGGATCTCTTCCTTCTACAATGTCACCCAGAAGCGCTACGATTTTTTCGTTTGTCTTGTTCAGTTCCAGATTCTTCTGTCGAAGCTCTTCAGTCTGAATGTCGATTATCTTTTCTACCGCTTCATGTAGTTCCAGTTCTTTTCTTCTTGTTTCATCAAGTCTTCTTATTCCTACTACAAAGCCCTTCAAATTTCCATCTTCAGACCAGTCTCCTGAAAACTTCATCTGAATATATTCTATTTCGCCATCCAGAACAAGCTTTGTTTCAATATAGTAGGCTGGTTCTTTGCTGAGCTGTTCAACAATAATTTCGCGTCTTGTTCTGGCATAGAATTCCTCTTTTTCTTCAGGAACGACTCTTTCACGAATCATTTCCAGCTTGTTATGAAAATTAGTTTCCTCTTCCCATTCAGGAATACTGTTTTTCAGCCCTTCACTGAGTCTGAATGTTTCCATAACATCTGTACTCTTGTCTTCATGAAAAGAGACGTAATTAATGCAGGCGTAATCCCCCAACAGGGCAGAAATAACCAGATCTCTCTTGTCAGAGAATCCCTTGTTTGTGAAGCTGTGTTCTTCTTTTTTACCCATCTTTTCCTCTATTTATTCATAACATCTTCCAATGATTTACCAGCATTTTCTGCTTTTGCAGGTGCAAGAATCATTCCTATTACACCTGCCAGAATAATTGCTCCGCAAAGGAAATGATACCAGCGAAGTGGTTCACCCAGTATCAAGGCTCCCGCAATTATTGAAACCAGTGTGGATGCATTGTTAAATACAGCGGACTGGACTATTTCCATGTGAGCCAGCATGTATGCCATGAACTGGGCGCTAAGGAGAATACAGAATATGCCCAGAAAACTTACCCAGATAATGAATGAAGGATGTGTCAATGGACTTAAAAGTCTCTCCCAGTTTCCTGAAATTGCAGCTCTCGCTATGGACGTTCCAATAAATATTGCACCTCCGCCCAACGCAATGGTCATGGTAATTTCTATCGGTCGGAAAACACCGCGAACATATCTGGCAGATACATTCTGACATGCCATAAACAGACTGCTTATCGTCATGATAGCAAGACCGGTTACATTCAGATGAACATCTGTGGCATTCAGTATTATTAACACAACAAGTGCCGCAACCGTCATGACAACAAATACCATCTGGAGTCTTGTGGATTTCTCCCCAAGGGCAATTCTTCCTACAATCTTTGCAAATATCGGCACCATGGCGTAAACAATTGCACCTTCAATGGAAGTGGCAAAGAACATTGCCAATATCTGAAAAATCATGAACAGAATATATAATGCCGCGGTCTGATAGAGTTTTCCCTTTGGTCTGCCCGCTTCAGACTTGTGCCAGATATTCATTGCCTTGCAAACCAGTACCCAGATTAAAACACCAATCAGTGCAGCCATATACCTGTATGTAAGTATAGTTAAAGTGTCTGCAAATGGCACGCATTTCTTGATTCCAAAAAAAGAAAAGCCAATGGAAAGTGTAAAAGCCGCCGCCACACTAAATAATTTCCATTTGGCTGTGCCATCTGCTACAGTTGACATTATTCTATCCTCTCTATATTGATTTCTAAATCCCATTACAACTAACTATTATATCACAAAATGCCTGTAATGAATATTTCAAGTCCAATAAAAATCAGAATGCATCCACCCAGAATGCCTGCCTTGTTTGAGAGTCTTGTCCCTATTGTCCTGCCAATGTGAAGTCCTCCAAGACTGATGAAATAAGTAACCACGGCAACAATCAGAGCACATACCAGTGCCATGAGCCATCCATAACCTGCAATGGCAAATCCAACAGACAGGGCGTCTATTGAGGTGGCAATCCCCTGAATCATAAGTGCACTGAAGGTTACCTTTGTCAAAGGCACCTCTTCCCCTTCTTTGCCCTTGCGAATATTCGAAAAACCTTCAATAAGCATCTTGCCGCCGATATACAGAAGAAGAATCAGAGCGATCCATGGAATGAACCTCCCGAAGGATCTGAAGTGTTCAACAATAGTGTGAACGCAGACCCATCCTGCCATAGGCATGAATGCCTGAAAAAAGCCGAAAGTACCGGCAATAAGATTCTGTTTTCCCCTCTTCATGTCGGTTTCGGCGAGACCGTTGGCAACGGAAACACTGAATGCATCCATTGCCAGTCCCATTCCAAGAAGTATGCTGTTTAAGAAAAATGTCAAATTCCAGCTCATTAAAGGTTCTGACTCTCCTCTTTATCTGCTTCCTTAAATGCCTCTTCGATTTTCTTCTTGTGTTCCATGTGAGAAGCAGCATCTTCTATGCTCTTTCCTTCAGCCTTTTCCTGTTTCTTTGTAACAATTACAGATACAACAATGCTTGCAATAAGCAGAACCAGGATTATTCCGATGGAAACAAGATTTGGAACCTTAATATGAAAAATGTCCAGAAGCATTTTCACGCCTGTAAACATGAGTATTACCGCCACCCCATACTTAACATACTGGAACTTTTCATGCATGTGTTCCAGCAGGAAGAACATCTGTCTAAGGCCCATGATGGCAAAGAGATTTGAAGTGTAGACTATAAGCAGATCCCTGGTCATGGAAATTACTGCAGGAACTGAATCTATTGCAAAAACAATATCCATGAAAATCAGCAGAATCATTACCACGGCAAGAGGTGTTGCCAGCCATTTTGCCCTATTGGAAATCAAACTGTTTTTATCGTAATTATATCCATCATTTTTAATGATGAATTTCTCACCAACAAAATCTCCTGAGAGAGGAAGAACCTTGCTGATTGCCTTGTATATTACCCCGTCTCTCGGATCATCCTCATCGTCACCCCTCTTGATCATTTTAGCGCCGCTGAAGATTAACAGTGCTCCAAACACCCACAGCAGCCACTCGAACTTGTTGATAAGAGAAAGCCCAAGGAATATAAACAGAAAACGCAGCACAATAGTTCCGGCTATGCCGTAATTCAGAACCTTATGCTGAGCATGCTCCTTGATACCAAAGCTGATAAATATCAGCAGAAATACAAACAGGTTATCAACGCTTAAGCTGAATTCAATCAGATATCCACTGGCAAATTCCACAGCCTTTTCCCAGCCCTGCCAGAAATAAATCACCACACAAAAGCAGGCTGCAAGTGCAATCCAGAAACACATCCACTTGTACTGCCATATTTCAGCCCATATTCTCTTACCTTTTGATTCTTCACTCATTACTTTTCCTTCTAAAAAAACAGAGACCTATCCGCAATCTGCGGATAAGTCTCATCATTTAAGATCATGCCAGGGCCGAAGCCCGAGGTTGTTGACATCATCACGCAGAAATCTGCGCTGACTACTCCCTTATTCGATGTCAATATTAAAACACAAAAAAACATTATCTTCAAGTTGTTTTTGGTGTTAAAATGTGTTGGGGTAATTGTTCAGGAGTAAGAATAATGCTAAGCGAAAAAAACAGAATGTTCACCATATACATGACGCGACTCACGTGCAGAATCATTATGTTTGTTGTTGCAGTTGTATTATACATTCTCCATCGTGAATGGTTTGAAAGTGTTCTGACAAACCAGTTTTTTTACCACTTCACGCCGTTGCACGTTCTATGGGCAATTCTAATGGCAGGTATGATTATTCACCTGCTTCCTAAATTTAAGATTACTATGAGCGGCCGCAAAAGCAGAAAGCACACCTACACCGAGCCTGAAGAGGGCTACGATAAGCTTCAGCTTCTGGAATATGTTCAGCAGATGAACACCAGAGCCTGGAAAGTTCTTCTTCTATGGGTATGCAGAAATGCCATATTCGGAATTTTATATCTGGCAGGAGTAATCGGCGCACCGGAACTTCTGATACTGTCCCTGTTCTATTTCACCTGTGACCTTGTATGCATGATGCTGTTCTGCCCGTTCCAGAAATATATAATGGGAAATCGCTGCTGCGTCAACTGCAGAATATTTGACTGGGGTCACATGATGATGTATACACCAATGCTGTTCATTCCAAGCTTTTTCAGCTGGAGCCTGCTGTTTACATCACTGATAGTGGCAATCAGATGGGAGCTTACATACTCCAAGTATCCTGAACGTTTCTGGAGGGGCTCCAACGCAACCATCAGATGTGAAAACTGCAAGGACAAGACCTGCCGCATCAAGAAGCCGCTTATCACCGGTATAGACAAGGTTGCATCAGCAATGCCTGCTCCGGCTAAACTGATTGCCGCCAATGTGGAAGAGCTTGACAGCGAATTTGAGGAAAAGAAAGAATTATTAAAGTAACAGTCCGGCAGCCACCTTGTCTTTCATGGCAGTTCCTTTCAGTTCTCCCACAATTGCCAGAGCGAAATCCATAGCGAAAGCCGGTCCCATACCTGTA